>JAOZNO010000028.1 GCA_029933755.1 Bacteroidales bacterium
GCTCACGAGGTATGAATTGGAAAAAATTTATTTTGAACGATCAAGCAGCGGGGAATTAAACCCACTGGTAGGATTAAAATTTTAAATTATAAGCTTGGAATGAGGAATAATAGTTTTAACAGTTATTCCTACATTCCGTTATTCTATATTTATCTAGGCATCCAAATCTAAAATAGTCTTCTTAATAATTTCAACTGCTTCCATAATTTCACTTTCTGTAATTACCAAGGGTGGGGCAAAACGAATAATATGGTCATGTGTTGGCTTAGCCAATAAACCATTGTCACGTAAAGAAAGGCAAACATCCCAAGCCGTTTTCCCTTCCTTTGGCTTGATAATAACAGCATTAAGCAATCCTTTTCCACGTACCAATTCTATTCTTTCTGAATCAATTTTCTTTATCTCATCACGGAAAATTTTCCCTAATCTTTCAGCATTTTCTTCTAGATTTTCTTCTTTAACAACCTCTAAAGCTGCAATAGCAACTTTTGCTGCCACCGGGTTTCCTCCAAATGTAGAACCATGTTCGCCTGGTTTAATGCACAGCATAATATCATCATTTGCTAATACAGCTGAAACCGGCATAACACCACCTGAAATTGCTTTTCCAAGAATTAAAATATCAGGATGGACATTTTCATGATCACAAGCTAACATTTTTCCAGTTCTGGCAATACCGGTTTGCACTTCATCAGCAATAAAAAGTACATTTTTGGCTTTACACATTTCAGAAGCCTTCTTAAGATATCCTTCCTGTGGAACATATACACCAGCCTCTCCCTGAATTGGTTCAACTAAAAATCCTGCAACATTTGGATCTTCAAGTGCTTTTTCCAAAGCATCCAAATCGTTATACGGAATGGTAACAAAACCTGGAGTAAAAGGTCCAAAATCATTTTTTGCAACCGGATCAGTTGAAAATGAAATAATAGTGGTAGTACGACCGTGAAAATTATCTTCACAAACTATTATTTTAGCTTGATTTTCAGCAATACCTTTTTTAGTATAAGCCCATTTTCTACAAAGCTTAATAGCCGTTTCATCAGCTTCAGCACCTGTATTCATAGGTAGCACCTTATCGTAGCCAAAGAATTTAGTGATATATTCTTCAAACTCACCCAATACATCATTATAGAATGCTCTTGAAGTAAGGGTTAATTTCTTTGCCTGATCAATCATGGCATTCACAATCTTAGGGTTACAATGTCCCTGGTTTACAGCTGAATAAGCTGACAGAAAGTCAAAATATTTGTTGCCTTCTACATCCCATACGAATATACCTTCGCCTTTTTCAAGGACAACTGGCAACGGATGATAATTATGAGCACCGTATTGGTCCTCTCTCTGCATGTAATCTTTCGAAGTCATAGCATCTTCCATTTTAAGTGTTTAACAATCGTTTTGCTTTGAAAATGCCTGAATTTTAGTAGACAGACAAATAAAATGCAATCTTAGAATAAGTTTCTGTCATTTCAAAATAAACCCAAATATTATTAGACTTTTTTTCATCTATTTTTCCAATAACCAGAATTATTAAAAAAACCAGCTGTATAAATAATATTATTGGAGATTTCATTTACTGTCATAAATATTATTTATCCTGATACACCATTGTGTACTAGTACAAGTTTCAGGTAAGGCGAACGTATGCAAACCTGTCAGACCGCTCGGAGTGGTCAGACGGATAAAGTTGCATCTGAAATACCATACATGACTTGATACTAGTGCCTTGTCATACACTGGCCTTTGAGCATCAACAGGATCTCAAAGCGTCAATTAAGTGTGACTTGACATTGGCGATTGTGTAAAATTACGCCAATAACTTACAAAAAGTATAAAAAAAGATCATTTTATTAAGTCCATATACCTCAAAATAATATTTTGCCTTAACGGATAAAGTTTATTTGTCATGGATGTTTCTTTTATTTACTTTTGCTAATGCAATATTAACCAAACTTTTATATTATGAAAAAGCTATACATTTCTCTCTTTGTTCTTGTTTCAATTATCCTTATTAGTTCATGTACAAAAAGCCCTTCTGAAAATATGGTAGGCGAATGGAAAATTACAGATATTCAAACTTCAAGTGAAATTCCTGATGATCAAATTGAGGTATATAAAGAAGCCATGGAAGATTGGAAAAAAAGTTTTAAAATGGTTTATAATGCTGATGGAACATATGCACAAACTATTTCAGAAGAAACGACTAAAGGTAGCTGGGAAATTAGTGAAGATGGAAAAATGCTGACAGCAACATCGGAAGACGGTACTATAGAGTCGGTTAAAAACACAGAACTTTATGAAACTAAGATGGTAACAGGAAGCGCACTAGATGACACAAAAAATACCATGACTTTTGAAAAAGTAAAATAATTTAAATAGATTCTCAAAAAAGAATAGAACTCCCAAAAATGAAAGATATTTGTGTTTCGTATACAAAAGCTAATAAAGCTCTTGCTAAGAAAATAGTATCAAAACTGGAATCAGATGGTACAAGCTGCTGGGTTGCACCTCGTGATTTCAAAGCAGAAGATGAAGAATCAGTAAAAAAAGTAATTGAAGAATCTGAACTACTATTACTAATTATTGATAAAAGCTCAGAAAACAATAAAGAAATGGCAAAAGCATTAGAATTTGCTATGGAAAATGAATTAGACGTAATACCTTATGTTATTGAAAAAATTGAGTCTAATTTATATTCTGACAACTTTTTTTACACGTATAGCTGGGTTGATGCTTTCGAAGACTCTTTTGATGATTCATATGAGATACTACTTGAAGCGATTGATGAAGTATCAGGGAAAGATAGAACACAAAAGAAATCATCAAAAAAAGGAAAAAATGTATCAGTTGGAAATACTGTAAAACCTAAACAGTTAGGAATAGCAGTTGCAATAATAGTTGCATTGTTATCTGCATGGTTTGGGTATCAGGCAGCTATAGATAATAAAAATGATGATTTAATTGTAGGTGAATGGCACTTAAGCGATTATAGTGATAATTTAAAACGAACACCAAAAGACAGTATTGAATTTATTGCAACAGTAATACCCACTATAAAAAGAAATGCACTTTTAATTTTTAATGAAGATTATACATTTGAACGTAGAGGTTTTACACCTGAACCACAAATTGGCGAATGGAAACTTAATGATGAAGGAACAGTACTTTATTTAGAACCAAGAGGATTAGGTAGAACAGACCAATTAACACTACAGGATTTAACAGAAAATAGTTTTACAATTGTTGTTAATGAAGTAATGGAAGACTCTTCTAAAGTTACAACAAGGCTAACATTCAGTAAATAATGTCAGAAGCTAAATATATTTGGAACTTACCATCAATTGAAATACCCGAATTATTTTATTCTGAAAAAACAGGTCAGGCATTTGATAAATGTAGTATGTGTGGCCATATTTTTACTGGATATACTACTTTTATAGTAGAAAAATCTTTTAAAAGGAATTTGATTACCAAAGAATTAGAATTGATTTTTGAATATGCATTGTGTCATAAATGTCAAGAAAATTTAAAATCAGAACTTTCAGAAAAAAGCATCCAAAATATTGCTATGTATTATCAGCTATATGTTGATTTTGAAAAACGAACAGAATTACTTTTAACTGACGATAATAAAAACATAGATAATTGGATTTCAAAATGCATTATTACGGGTAAGCCTATTGCTGAAGAAGAAGAATTTACAGTTGGTGGTTTAATATACGATGATAAATTGGTATTGGATGCCATGCCTTTTGCACTTAGTGAGAAAGCTATTTATGAAATGCAGGAAGTACTTTCTAAAAAAACCAAAGAATTTTTAGATGGTTTTCAAAATGAAATATTTCCACCTGAAATTCGTGAAAAGTTACCGGATGGAAGATTGATTCTTTTGTAAAAATGAGTTCGACTAAACTTAAATTTCCAAATTACTTAAATATATCATTATTTCTAATAACTTTTTTACTCAGTTTGCAGATTAATTTTGATCCACCTATTTGGAAAGCTTATGGTGATCCCTATGATTACCTTCATCAAAGTAAAATGCCATTATCCGATAAAAATTTTTATTTCCCGGAAAAAACTGAAAATTTTTATCCCAGACCTTTTACCGTTCCATTGTTTTACAAAATGGTAAAAAGCAAGCCTGATTTAATTATTAAGCTGCAAAAATTCTTTCACTACCTGGGTGCATTAGTATTATGTGCTGTATTATTACTTTATCTTAAAAAAACATATGTAAAATTGATATTTGTATTATTCTGGTATCTTTTCATGTCCTGGTGGAATATTACCGGATGGGCAAATACTTTACTTTCTGAATCACTCTCTATTTCCTTAATGTTTATTTGGCTTGCTTCATTTTTATACTATCACAAAAAAAGGAAGCTTATATTATTGTTTCTTCATATTTTCGTTACTATTTTATTCTCATTCACCCGTGATAGCTGGCCTTACATATTATTAACATTTTACACACTTTATATTCTTTCTGCTATAAAATGGGATAAAAAAATGCTAATCCCCTATTCCATTTTTCTAATAATGAGTATTATCATTTTTTTTACTCAACAGCACTCAGCAAATATTGGTCAGCGTTATCGTCTACCAATATTAAACAATATCGTTTTCAAAATACTACCTAATAACAATTATATCTCATGGTTTAAAGAAGAAGGAATGCCTTGTGCTGATGATCTTAAAAAAGAGTATTCAAATTTAAATAACTATAAAGAAATATATCCTTTGTATAATGATACAAACTATACTGAATTATTTAATTGGGTGATAAAAGATGGAAAAACTGTTTATATGAAATTTCTATTAACACATCCATATAAATCATTTTTATTTACAGAGAAATCAAGCGATCTTAAGAAAATATTTGCACATAATTTCGGATATATTGGGCCAATTAGCGGGCTTGCTAAGCTAAGTCATTTTATTTTCCCTTTTTTTAATATAATATTTGTTCTTATTCTATTTATCATCTTTATTTATTTATCTGGTAAAGAAAAATCAAGATTATGGCTTTTTCCGTCGATAATAATAATTGTATTTACTGTAAATGCTTTAATTCTATATAATGCTGATGCATTGGAAGTAGAAAGACACTTATTTATTACCAATATTATGATTCAATTTATGGGTATCTATCTAATTACCCATATTCTTGACTCTAAGAATTTTAGTCGGTATACTAAGATATTTGGACTGTGGATTAAAAGTAGAACATCATGATAAGAACATGGCCTTAAGTACCCCTACAAAATTAATTGTATATTTACTTCTTGATAACTTGCTAACTGCTAAAAACATGCACTAGTGCGTAAGCAACATTAAATAGCACTTAGTGCTTATTTACTCTCTTCTTGATTTCCTTTTTTTGCCTTTTCATAATCCGGTTCAATTAGTAAATGATAAAACTCTCCTGACGGCCATAATCTTCCAAACGAATCCCAATAGGCTTCTTTTGACATAGAATCCCAGTGAATAGCTCCATTACTATACTGTCTTGTTTGAAAAATACCATGAGTAATAAATAAAAACGACAAAATCAATACGAATAAGCTGGCCATTCTTTTTTTCTTTTTATAAAAAAATGAAATAATTGCAGCTAAAGGAAAAACAAGAAGCGCATAAGAGTCAATAAATGCTCTTAAACCAAAACTACCACCATACCACCATGCCCACCATGAGAGTATTATATAAATATTAAAAACAACAAATATAAGAATAGGCAGAAAGAATGATTTCAGTTTATTTTTAAGAAAGAAAATACCCAATAATGCAAAAATCATAATAGGCGAATATAATAACCACCCTTTGCGGTAACCAAATAGCCCTCTGATTATCTGAGGGCTATCAAAAAAGAAACGCTCCTCTCCATACGAAAAATATAAAAAACTACCCGTCTGCATTTTCCAGTATAAAAACTGTGGCAACCACACTAAAAATGCAAAAAAACCCATTAAAAACAGCTTCGAAAAATACTTGTAAAATAAGATAAACCGATTTTTTAAATCAGATATTGATTTAACATCCCAAAAAATAAAAAATAATAAAATCAATATATTTGTTGGTCTTACAAGCACAATTAGTCCACTTAATAAACCAATTAAAATAGAATTTTTGATAGATGGTTTTTCATACCAATGTATTGTTAAGTATATAAAAATAGCGAAAAGTGAAAAATTATAAGCATGAGACATAGTTGCCTCAATGGTAGAATAATGATGAAGGTTTGTAGCAAAAAAAACTAATAAAATACTTAATGCACTTACCTTTTCAGAAAAATAGCGAAGCATTGTTTTTCGTAAAAATATCAAACCAATTAATAAGTAAAATAAGCTGCTTAGTTGCAAGGCAAATCTGTAGGGTACAGAATACCCACCAGCATCATAATCAGTAATTAGGGCATAAGCATGACCCATAAAAAAGAATGGCATATACAAAAGTGACAAACCCATGCTCGTTTTAATAACTTTTTTACCATTGCTTGCTTTTTCCGGCCAAAATACAAATTTATGCTCACCCTTATAGTCATCCATAAAATCCAGACCAGGATCAAAGTAAATAAAAGTAGCAGGTAAATAGGCATAGTAAGATATTACATCCCAAACAATTACCTTATTCTCAGAGTTCCACTGTTTTTTACGAACAAAACTAAAAAGTACAGCTAAACCAACTATTACAATAACGAGTTTTGAATAGCTCCATAAATTTTGATTAATTTTTAGCATTAAAAACTATATTTTATAATTGTCCATAAAATTCTAAAACCATCTGTAAACCTAATTTTTTTTCCTGAGCTTATTTCACGTGGCGAATACCTAACCGGAAATTCTGTCACTTTCTGTTTATTAAATTTTATCGCTTTAATCAACAACTCAGATTCAATACCAAATCGCTTTTCTTTAAGCTCAATATGCTCAAGAAAATTACGTGTAAAAAGCTTATATCCACAGGTTAAGTCAGTAATTTTGCTTCCAACAATTACAGATGCAAAAGTAGAAAACAATTTATTCGCAAAATTTCGTAAAAATGTATTTTCAGTATGCAAAAAATCATTTAAAAACCGAGAACCATTAAGCATTTCCAGCTCTTTTGAGATCAACACATCAATCATTTTAGGTATTTCTTCTGGTGATAGCTCCAAATCAGCATCCTGTACAATAAAAATGTCTCCTTTTGATTCTCCTAGGCCTGTTTGTACAGCCGCTCCTTTACCTTTATTCATTTCATGGCTATAAACCTTTATTTCATGCCTATTTTCAGCAATTTGCTGAACTATTTTTAAAGAATTATCATGCGATGCATCATCTACAACAATAAGTTCAATTTGCTGAATAATTTCAGGAAACTCTAATTTAAAAATTTTTTCTATTACTTCCCCAATAAAATTGGCTTCATTATAAACAGGAATTATAATACTTAAAATCATTCTTTAATTGCTTATCAGAAATTATTTTTTTGAAAAAATCTCAAACTTTAAATTTGTTTCTACTTCCAAATGTTTAGGATTCCAAAAGTAAGCCTTTATTCTATATTTTTTGCTTATATCAATATCTGTAAAACTAATTATTTCTGTTAGTCTTAATCCTTGTTGTTTATTATACCTCTTTTTGGGAAGTAATTTAAATTCCCAACGCTTTACAAGTTTATCTGTATTTTCATCTTTAAACTCAAGCACAATATATAAAGAATCTTCAATTTCTAATTTATAATCAATAACACCCTTTACCGCTATCAATCCGCTTTTAATATCTGTATCAAAACTCTTATTAAATAAATTTGAATAAAGCTCATCACTCTTTATTTTTAGATTTTCAATATACTCAGAAACGTACAGCCCACTGTACATTAAGAAATCTAAATATTCTGTTTGTGGATATATTTTGTTTTTTTCACAGACATAAAGACTCATGAATTTAAAGTTTTCCAATTTACGCTCCAAACTATCTTTTAGACCTTCGTTCTGAACCTTTTCTAAATTCAAACCTTCTTTAATTTTATACAAAATACCTTCAGAAAGATAATGATTGCCAGACAAATAATCATTTATTTCTCTACTATTTCTCATAAAAGCCAATTCTCGGGTATTTCTGAATTTTGAATTCGTATCTAACATTTGACCTATCCAGTGAATCGTTGATGGCAGTTCTACCTGATACTTATTCTTTAAAAATACGGCTAAAGTCGGGCTAATATCCAAATGCGAAACTACTCCAGGAAAACTATTTGCTTGCTTTAGCATTGGCGAATAAATTATCAGAGGTACATGGTATTTATCAATTTTAGATCGATGGTAAATTGGAGACATTCGGTGATCACCTGTAATTACAAAAATTGTATTCTTAAAATCATCTCTTTTTTTATATCTATTAATAAAATACCTAATTGCATCATCAGTTGATAATACAGCAGCATATTTATCTTTATCCTTTTTATGCGTTTTAATCTCTTTTTCAGATAAATTTTGCCTCTTTAAAATTTGGTCAAATTTTTTGTAATAATAATCGCCCTTAGGTGGTAAAAAAGGTGAGTGAATATTTAGCGTTAAAAAAATATCCAGTCTAGGGTTTTTTATTTGATCAGCTTCAACTTCCAGTGCTTTTCTATACACATCTTCATCCATATATCCCCATGAAAACCCATCTTCATTCTCTTCAAATTTATTATAACCATCGCCCATTTCACCTTTAATCATATAGTCAATATGGTTAAAATCTAAAAAATAACCCATATCCTGAAAATAATTCCAACCTCCATAATAGAAGCTTGAATAATATCCTTCTTTGCGCAAAAGTTCTAAAAGTGAAATATGATAAGGCAATCGTTCACGGTAATAATTAAAACCCTCTTTACCATAAGGAACTGATGCTAAGATACTAGGCAATGCACCAAATGTACGCTCAGCTGTGCTTAATGTATTTCCCCAATAAAGGCTATGTCGTGCTAGAGAATCTAAAAATGGAGTAAAACTACCCAAATATGCCCCCTCGCCCGAGAACGCTCGTGAAAGACTTTCAACAATTATTATAACGATGTTAGGCTTCTCTTTATTCGTATCAAAATATGCTCCTATCACATCATTATAATCGCGACTCTTATGAATAAGTGGATACGCCTTATATGTATAATTAAAGTGATTATTAAACTCTTGATAGCTTTTAATTTCATCATTTAATACTTTTGCAGAAAACTCTTCCTTATCAGATGATATTTTATGATTTAAAACAGAACCAATAAAATAAACCAATTTATTATTACTAAGGTAGTATTCTATATCATACTTATAATCAATTCTTCTCGGCTTAACAAAGAATATTAAAAACATAAAAACAACACCGGTCAAAATCCAGAAGTAAGCAAGATATTTTGTAATTTTCACTTTTCTAAATACAAAATACAATACAGCAATTAATAAATAAAGAACTACAAAAAGGATTATCTTTAAGGAAGTTAAACCACCACTTGCATTTATAGTTTGTTTTATTTCTTCAAAAGAATATAAAAACAATGAACGATCTAATGGAATAAGGACTTCGTTAAAAAAGAAAATTAAAGAAAGGTATAAAGAAAGTAATACTACACTGAGGGTAAAATATAGCACTCTAGAAATAGCAGGACTATAAATATAAATTGGAAACAATAGAAATAATGTAATTCCTGTATAAACAAAAACATACATTAAATCGAAAGCAAAGCCCATCAATAAAAACAAATAACTGTTTTCAGGAATACTATGCGTACTTGTTACTAATAAAAATTCAAATATTCTTAAAATAATAAGTAGAGCAAATAAAATAATATTGTATTTTGCAATCTCCTGAGAAAATCTTAGCAGTTTATTCTTCATTAAATACAAAATACTTAACATTATCAGTTTGGATAGCAAAAGGATTCAAAAATAATGCACTTTTAATATCATCTTCACTATTAGGTGTCCAAACTTGAATTTTCAGATTCAATTTTCTTGCCTGGTCAATCATATTTTTGCTTATCTCAGAGTCAAAATTACATGATAAGCCATTTACTCCTTTGCTACTTGCATTGTCCAAATCCTCTTGCTTTAATGTATTCCACACCAATAAGTAAGTTTCAATATCACTTTTTTTATCTTCTATTAGTTCCAAAAAACGAATATCCCAACTTTCTACTGCTAAAATACAGTTTGGATTATACCTATCACGCAAATTTATAATTTTATCGGCTATTAGCTCGATCCATGGGTCTACCGAACTATTATCAAAACAATAATTATTAGTAACTACCTTCATATCAAGCGATACAAACTTTTTATTCTCTGATTTTGACAGATAATCAAACAGTTCTTCCAAAGTAATTAAACTACCTTCGGTACACTTATCAATTTCTCCAATTTCTATATCAGTTAAAAAACAAACAGGTATTGTATCATTAGTACAATTTACAATTTCGTTATCGTGAATAAGCCAGATTGTTGAGTCTTTACTCATTTGTAAGTCAACTTCAATACCATCTAAATTTGTATAGCCATATTTAACTGCTTCAAATGAATTTCCTATAAGTTCACTTCCATACCAAATACTACCTGCAGCTCTATGCCCAAGTATTAAAGTTTTTGGATTGTCCTCTACAGGTTCCACTTTAATAGCATTGCATGAAAATACAAATAGTATAAAAAGCAAAAAAATAGTATTGAAGTTTTTCATGATTACACTTGCAGTCTACTCTTAAATGGTAAAAATGTCATAAAATCAGCATGATGAACTACATAAGCCTCAGTAGATCTTTTTACAAGATTACCCTCTGTTGCATGAGCAGCAATAATATGGCAAATTTCAGCAGAAATTCCACATTCTTCAGCTAAAGAAACACCTGAAAATGGGTGACGCAAATACTTGCCATAAGTACCCACAATGGCTTTACCATTTTCATCTTTTACATATTCAAGTAATTTACCAACATCAGCCAAAATAGCACCAGAAATAAGTACATCCATATTTACAGGCAAATCATCTTTAAAGAATTTATTCATTTGATTACCTGAATCTTTTGCAATATGTGCAACAGCTCTTTTGTGCGACATAAAAGATACTTTTAAATCGGGTACCAATAAAGTGAAAGGTATTTCATTCAAATCATCAGCTGAAAGAACACTTCTTTCGAGAGCTAGTTCCCAGCACTTTGCAGTTTTTACTCTTAATTCATCATCTTTTATCCAGGCAAGTTCTTCGCCCCATAGTTTTTGTACTTCTTCGGTCATAATTATGTTTAATTTTTGATTATAAAAGCCAAAAATAGATAATTTTAATAATAGAACATACGAAACAAATAGATTTATTTTGTTTCGTAAAACACATCATCGTTTGTAATTTGCAAATATGTGATACAGGTAATTGAAGTATCCATTATGATAATCTAATACTAGAACGACTATAAATATCCTATACACTTAATGACTACAAATGGCCAATGACAGCGAAGCGAATGACAACAAATAAGAAGCAATACAAATTCCTCATCCTACGCCAAGGACTATTGTTTACAAAACAATGACCAATAACTACTTTCAGTCATACTTCAGCAAAAACTTAGGATTAACCACTTTAAATGAAAAGCGTTCGCCACTACCAACCCTTTTTTCCGTTAAAGAACGTATAACAATCCCTTCACGCCATCCATCTTTATTAATTAATGATTTCCCTATGGAAAGTTCAACCAATTCATTAGTATCATTTCTCAATATATAATCATCCTGCACAAGTGGTACAGCTTTTAAATCCAATTGTTTTAAAGTTTCAAATAGTTCTTTGTAATCAAGATACCTGTATCGGTCAATATCAAAAATATTAAAAAAGAAAACATCCTGTCCTCTAAGTTTTAGTGTATTGCTCTGAATATTTTCACCAACCAATTCACCTTGCAAAGCAAAATTACCATTTAAAGTACGTAACTTTTTTTCAATATCCTGCTCACGAGCAACTTTCCAAAATGAATTTTCAGAATCTTCATATAACTCTAAATTTCGGCTACAAACCCCAAATTCATCATCTTTTATAAAGTAAGTAGCACTGCTACCATCAATTTTTTCAGTAATATAACATTTTTCACCCTTGTTTCTATCAATAATTTCCTCCCAAATTTGTATCCGGGGTTCGTCAGTTTTAGGAATGAACGAAGGAAATCGCCCTTTCATTTTACCTTCAAGACAAGCCGGAATTGGTGGTTCAAATTTTTTAACACCCAATATTTCTGAAAGATTAAAGCCTTCTTCAATTTTTATTCCCTCAGGTATAATGCTTAATGGAAAACAAATACCCTGCGAAACCTGTCCACGAAGTTTAATCGTTTTAATTCGCATTTTTCTTGGCTTTAAAAATTCGAATTCTGGTTTATCCGGTAAAATACTGTCTATTTCACAATAAACACATAAATCTCCTTCTTTATACTCCCCTTTCTTTACCACCAATTGCCAGCCCAAAACTTGTGCTTTCTCAATGGCATTAGCACCTTCAATAAGCTCTAATGCTTTAATTTTTTGTATCGAAGCTAATTTTCTCATCTCTACTGATTGTTTAACAAGTGAATAATTTTGTGCATATTGCATTTGGTGTCAACTTTTGATTTTTCAATATGAATTGAGTTATCTAATGCAGTACGCAATTTATTTTTTAAAAAGAAATACAATTCTTTTTTTGCTAAATAACTTTCCGATTTTTTATAATCGGGGATATGTTTCTTTAATACTTTTATCAAACTTTCACACGAAAAATACGCCCTTGTTGAAAATTCAAAATGCAATAAAAGCCTTATGGCCACTTCTATTAATTATTTTGTTGCAAGAAACAAATATAATGAACAAGATGCAAGTTTACCCTGTTATGAAATATTACAGGGGCATAAATATTTTTTAATAGCCGTAGCTATATAAAAATATTTTAACGCAGTCAGATTGTTTGTTATATTTGTTCCCATTGGGTTTCCAGAGTTTTCCATATACTTCTGCAAATTTTATTGTATTATCCCGATAGTACTTCTAAAATTTCCATTGTCTATGAAAAACTCTGAAAATCTTGCTGTAAATTAATTATTA
>JAOZNO010000598.1 GCA_029933755.1 Bacteroidales bacterium
TTGGCATTTGTCCAACTCCTTTTGTGCCCAAAACAATTATATAGGGCTTGTAATCTTCACTCATCTTTACAATTTGATACTCTGGTTTTCCTTTTTTTAGTACATAATGAAAACGGACATTATCTAATTCAAACAATTTAAGCTTATCTTTCAACTCTTCAATAAAATGCAACATGCTTGTTTGTGCCATTTGTCGGATTTCATTAATCACATTTTGTGAAAAATTTTCATACGATGTACGTTGACCAAGAAAAGTTCCACCCATAAAAGGGTCTTTAAAAACATGTACTAGTTTAACCTCTGCATTTAAACTTTTTGCTATTCCAAATGCAAAAAGAGCAGCTGATTTTGAGTAATCAGAAAAATCAATGGGAACCAGAATTCGTCTTAGACCTTTAATTTTTTGCTCGATGCCTTCAAATTCAGAATTTTCCTTCATCTTACACAATATAAGAACAGCTTTTTCAACATCATCTGCTTTTACCTGAACTCTTAACTGTTTCGAATCGGATTCATCATCATTCTGATCATCATCAGTTTCAACAATGAAGGCATGAATTCCTTCTAAGCCAAGTTTAAACCTTAAATAATAAGCTTCTCTAGGATCAGGGAATGTGGATATAATTACAAAATTTTCCATTATTTAAGTATTTAGGGTTGTTTTCTAACAAATTTACGAAATAATGGACTAAAAGTCAATATAAACAAGTTGTTTTTTATTGCAAATGTCGATTAACAAAAAAGCCATCCTTAATAAAGAATGGCTTTTAAAATATCCTTTAAAAGGATTTTATATAAAGGTTTTATGCATCAATATTAGCATAAGTAGCATTAGCCTCAATAAACTCCCTTCTTGGTGGAACATCATCACCCATTAGAACTGAAAATGTATGATCCGCTTCAACGGGATTCTCAATAGTAACTTTTCGTAAAGTCCTTTCTTCTGGGTTCATGGTTGTTTCCCATAATTGCTCAGCATTCATTTCTCCTAAACCTTTATATCGTTGAATCGTTACAGAACTTTCCTGACCTTTACCTAGATCTTTAATTGCTTCAGCACGGTCTTCCTCTGTCCAGCAATATCGTTCATTTTTCCCTCTTTTTATAAGATATAAAGGTGGTACAGCAAGATATAAGTATCCATTTTCAATTAAAGGTCTCATATATCTAAAAAAGAAAGTCATAATTAAGGTGGAAATGTGGCTACCATCCACATCCGCATCCGTCATAATAATAATTTTATGATAACGAAGTTTTTCAAGATTAAGCTCCCTGCTGTCTTCTTCAGTTCCAATACTAACACCTAAAGCCGTAAAAAGATTTTTTATCTCTTCATTTTCAAAAACCTTATGTTGCATTGCTTTTTCAACATTCAGAATCTTACCACGTAGAGGCAATATAGCCTGAAATTTTCTATCTCGACCTTGTTTTGCAGTTCCACCCGCAGAATCTCCCTCCACAAGATATATTTCACTAAGCTCAGGGTCTCTTTCTGTACAGTCTGATAATTTTCCGGGTAAACCAGCTCCACCCATTACGGTTTTTCGCTGAACCAGTTCACGTGCTTTACGTGCTGCATGACGTGCGGTGGCAGCAAGTATTACTTTTTGCACAATCGTTTTCGCATCTTTTGGGTTTTCTTCCAGATAATTTCGTAGCATTTCACTAACAGCTTGATCAACCACGATACTAATGTCGGAGTTTCCAAGCTTTGTTTTAGTTTGTCCTTCAAATTGAGGTTCCTGAACCTGAACGGAAATAATTGCTGTTAAACCTTCCCTGAAATCATCACCATTAATGTCAATCTTCATTTTTTTCAACATTCCGGAATCTTCAGCATACTTTTTTAAGGTTCGTGTTAAACCTCTACGGAAACCCGATAGGTGTGTTCCACCTTCAATTGTGTTAATATTGTTAACATACGAGTGAATATTCTCTCTAAAAGAAGAATTATACTGTAATGCTATTTCAACAGGGACACCTTTATTTTCACTTGATATATGGATTACATTCTCAATTAATGAATCTCTTGTTTCATCCAAATACTCAATAAATTCTTTCAAACCTTCTTTTGAGAAAAAAGTATTTGTTTTAAATTCTCCATTTTCTTCTTTTACCCTTTTATCAGTAATTATCAAATTTATACCTTTATTCAAAAAAGCTAATTCTCTTAAGCGAGCCGCAAGAATATCGTATTTATATTCTACAGCATAAAAAATGCTCTTATCAGGATGAAAAGTAATTTCAGTTCCTGTTTTGTCAGTTACTCCAATTTCTTTTACATCTGCTAAAGGTTTACCTATATTATATTCTTGCTGATAAACTTTCCCATCTCTATAAACTGTGGCAACAAGTTTTGTTGAAAGTGCATTTACGCATGATACACCAACACCATGCAAACCACCGGAAACTTTATATGAATCTTTATCAAATTTTCCGCCGGCATGCAAAACAGTCATAACTACCTCAAGGGCTGACCGTCCTTCTTTTTCATGCATATCCACCGGAATGCCACGACCATCATCATGTACCGTAACTGAATTATCCTCATTAATCCATACTTCAATATTTGAACAATACCCGACAAGGGCTTCATCAATTGAGTTATCAACAACCTCATAAACAAGGTGATGTAGTCCTCTTTCCCCAACATCACCGATATACATTGCGGGACGTTTTCTAACTGCTTCTAAACCTTCCAATACCTGAATACTGTCCGCTGAGTATTCGTTACCATTCCCGTTTTTCTTTTCTAAATCTTTGTCACTCATTTGTTTGTATATTAC
The DNA here is from genome assembly GCA_029933755.1 of Bacteroidales bacterium. GTDB lineage: Bacteria > Bacteroidota > Bacteroidia > Bacteroidales > NBLH01 > NBLH01. Next base: position 2,787 of record JAOZNO010000598.1, read on the forward strand.
TTAAAGTAAAATTCTCTGTAAAAACAATTCAATGTGAGAAATAATTTAATAACATTATTTTGTAAATTTTACAGAACTACAAAAATAGCTCTTTTTTATGTCCTTTTAAAACTTATATTTAAATACTTATTAACGAAAATTGTGGAAAAGAGCATGTATTTATAATTAATTTTTGTTTGGTGAAAAGGACATTTATTCAACTAAGCTTAAATTTTTTCTAATTATATTGGAAATTGTTGCTTATTTTTATTAATTTGGCAATCTAAATTATATTTATTCCATTATTGATGAGCCAGGCATTAATAGAATTAAAAGACGTTTCAGTAGTTTATAATAATAAAATATTACTAACAGATGTTAACTTAAGCGTTAATAGAAAAGAACTTGTTTATCTGACAGGGAAGGTTGGTAGTGGAAAAACAAGCTTATTGAAAATATTATATGCTGAATTAAAACTAACAAAAGGCTCTGTACGTGTTCTTAATTTTTTGATTGATGGCATAAAATCAAAATCAATTCCATTACTTCGAAGAAAACTAGGTATTGTTTTTCAGGACTTTCAATTGTTATCAGACCGAAATGTTCACGAAAACTTACGTTTTGTTTTAGAAGCTACGGGTTGGAAAAGCAGTGAAGATATTGCTTTTCGAATAAAAGAAGTCTTAAATGATGTTGT
>JAOZNO010000599.1 GCA_029933755.1 Bacteroidales bacterium
CTTAATCTTAGTGTTCTTGATGGTTGGTGGGTTGAAGGTTATCGTGAAAATGCTGGCTGGGCATTGGATGAAAAACGAACTTATGAAAATCAGGATTACCAGGATGAATTAGATTCAGAAACCATTTATAATTTATTAGAAAATGAAATTGCACCAATGTATTACAAACATGGTAAAAAGGATTATTCTAAAAAATGGTTGGCAATGATACGAAAGAATATTATGGAAATTGCGCCACATTTTACTATGAAGCGTATGCTTGATGATTATATTGAACGTTTTTATATAAAATTGAATGCCCGAAAGACAGAAATTAATGCAGACAATTATCAGTTAGCAAGAGAAATAGCAGCTTGGAAAAAGAAAGTGAAGCATGTTTGGGATAAAATTAATGTAGAATCTGTTCAATTTTCAGAACCTATGCAGGAAGATGCTGAGATTGGTAAGGAGTATGAGGGGAAAGTGGTTCTGAACCTAAGCGAAATTCAAAATATTGAAACGGGTGTTGAAATGGTTTTAACAGCTCAGGATGAAAATAGTAGGGTGAAAATTATTGAAGTTCAGGAGTTAAATTTAGATAGTACAGAACAAGGCAAAGCAAGCTATTCAATTAAATTTACACCTTCAAAACCCGGTAATTTCAATATAGGAATTCGGATTTATCCAAAACATCCAAATTTACCTTACAGGCAAGATTTCAGCTATGTAAAATGGATTTAACCTGATTTATTTTCTTTCAGTTTTAAATGGTTGTGATGTAGTATTTTAAATAATGTATAGGCTCTAGTTTAGGTTTCCTGGGATATTTGTACAAAATATAGCTTTTAAGCGGTACAAACCGCTAAAAAGCAAATAGGTTCAAGCTACCTTTTAGCGGTTGTAACCGCTTAAAGGTTATTACAGGAAGTACAGAATATTTAAACCATAGCCAATTGTATACTTAAATTAGCAATTTGTTTGTGAGCGATGGATTGTACTGATTAAATGCTTGTTAAATATTCAACAATTTCATCTTCAGTATCAAATATCTGAATCATTTCAGAATATTCGTAACCAACAGCTAATTGCTTTAATAGAGGGTAAACGGGTTTTTCAATTCCCCAGAAGTAACTATTAAGAAAAATCATTGGACTGGCAATTAGGTATGATTTATAATGGTTTTGTGCTGCATCCTGAAATATTTCCTGGATGGTTCCGGCACTTCCGGGTGCATAAATAACTCCACCTTTCGCTAAAGCCAATAAACCCTCTTCACGCACACTATTGGCAAAATATTTTGCAATTTTAGATGCGAAAGGTGTTGGTGGTTCATGTCCATATAACCAAGTGGGAATACCAATGTCTTGCTGTTTATTTACTTTTCTTGGATATTTTTCAATAAGTTCAAAAGCTGTTGAAAGCCAGTATTCATGGTCGTAAGTTGGTGCTTTTTTTAATATTTCCAAAGCCTCTTCTATTTCATGCATTTCTCTTTCAGCAAACCAAACCCCAAGATGTGTTGCTTCCATAGCACCGGGGCCACCGCCACTTAACAAAAAATAATCTTTTTCTGCCAATTCCTTAGCTATTTTCACAATTTTAAAGTAATCTTCACTCTCACGTGATAAACTATGCCCTCCCATTATAGCAATTACTTTTTCTGAATCAATAGCATTTAATTTATCCGTTAAGGCATCCGTAATCGAATGATCATGTAATCTTCGAGCTAATGACTCATAAATAGTGCTTGGGTTTCCTTTTCCTGTTTCATTGTAATGATCATAAACAACTCTATCATACGTTTGGTAATAACTTTCCTCATCTTGGTAGTCAGACCCATTATATAATATTTCTTTTGTGTAAAGTTCAGAAACAGAGGTTTTAAAAGGGACATCAAAATTAGGAATTACTATATTTTTATTTATAACTAAATTTTGTTGAAATTCCAATGATAACTCACAAGCTAGGAATAAACAATTTTTGACCTTCTTTTTTTTAAATTCATCTTCAAACACATTCAAATCAAGACCTTGGAAAGTATAATTATTAATGTTTTCGTTTGAAGCAAGTAATTCTTTTAATTCTGATCTATTCTCTATTTCATCCATCATTAATTTCTATTGCACATTTAATAAAATCAGCTACAAAAATAAAACCAAATAAAATATATGCTTTAATGCCATTAATAAGGGTGAATTTGTTTCATATTTTATTTAAAAATTAACGAATACGGCTTGGTGTTCGGTACTTTTTGCTTTGTTTTTTTTGAGCGAAGCGAAAAAAACAAAGCAAAAAGTGCTGACACCAAACCGCTGTTAGCGTTTTTTAGTCTTCTCACTGTTTATAAATTCTATTTTTAATTCTTCAATCGTTGGTAAATATTCTTTTAGTTTTTTCGGTAGTTCTTCTGCTAATTGGTAGCCTGATACTCCGATTGGTCTTGGTGCATTTCTTAGAGCAAGTTCAACAATTAAGTCATTTTTTTCAGCGCAAAGAATTATTCCGATTGCTGGATTTTCATTTGGTTGTTTTTCTGTTTCATCTAAAATTTCAAGATAAAGGTTTAATTTAGAAATATATTCACTCTGAAATTTACCAGTTTTTAATTCTATTGCAAAAAGGCAATTTAGTTTTCTATGATAAAAAAGCAAATCTATAAAAAATGGTTCTCCATCATATTTAATTTTATATTGGCTTCCAACAAATGCAAAACCCTCTCCTAATTCAATTAAGAAATCACGAATTTTCTCAACCAACATATTTTCTAATTTTCTTTCTAAAACAGGTTTTGTTATACCGAGAAAATCTAAATTATAAGCACTTTTCAAACTTTCATCTGCCTGTTCTGCAAGATGTTCGGGTAATGTCTTGTCAAAGTTATTTAATTTTGGGTTTTTCAAATAATGTTCATAAGCATTAGCTTTTATTTGATTTAAAAGCACATTTTTATTCCAGCCTGTTTGTTTTACTGCTTTTAGATAATATTCTCGTTTTTTGAAATCTTTATTTTTTTGAATTATTAGAATATTATGTGTCCAAGGTATTTGTAGAGAATGACTTAGTAAGATTGGGTTGTCTTTGTATTCAAGATAGAACTGTCTCATATATTGCAAGTTTGAAACCGAATACCCCTTTAATCCATCGTAAATCTTATTTAAATCTTTTGAAAGTTGTTTTATTACAGAACTACCCCAACCGTATTTTTCTTGTTTCTCAATTATTAATTTTCCATTTCGGTAGTTTAATTCGACTAAAATGGCATTCAGTTGATAAGATGCTTGTATTTTAGCATTTTCAATATTGCTAATTACTTCTTTTAGAAAATGTTAGTATTCTGTTGTATTAAGTTCTTTCATAAATTTTCAAATTACCAACTGCGGTTGGTGTTTTTACTTTTCTTGCAAATATACCAACCGCAGTTGGTATATTTAGTGTCATAGTTTTTCAATTTTCTATAATTCTATATTTCATATAAATGCTGT
>JAOZNO010000600.1 GCA_029933755.1 Bacteroidales bacterium
TTTTAGGACTATATTTTCCCGCACAGGTATATGGCGTTGAGTTACAGTTTTGTACCCATCCACTCTCAGGATTCAATGATAAAATATTATCCTCTAAAGCATGTATTCCATTCCAATCTGTTTTAGGATTACTGCCATCAACTGGTTTTCTGTAATTGAAAGATGTATCTCGTTTAGGGATAAAGTTCCCATGATAATAGGCAATATTTCCATCAGCATCAGCATAAACAGTATTGTTGGATGAATTGGTTCTAATATCCATCATCTTATAAAACTCTTTATGATTAGAGTTCTTAGTTCTGACATATGACTGTTCGAGTGCTTTTGCAGGTTCCCACATTAGTGCAGTTGCAACCCATTTATTGTTATTAGTGTGAGTTATTGGACCGTGATGTGTACGATAAGTAGTGAAAGTTCTATTCTCAAAACCACTCTCAGTCTTATATTTTAAAGTAATTTCGTTTGATTCAACATCCCTGTATTCATTGCCATATTTGTATACAAGACCATTATCATTTTTTATAACGGTCTCTTCAAATTCATCTATAACATCAGCGCCCGATGTTGTATGCATCCATCCGGTTTTTTCATTGAAACCCTGATAAACAAAGAATTGTCCCCAGGTAACAGCACCATATGCATTTAGTCCCTCTTCACTAACCATGTGCACTTCACCTCTAAAAAAGAAAGATGTATGCGGGTTTATAAGTAACATCGCATTTCCCGACTTAGTTAATTTTCCAGAGATGGCAAAACCATTCGACCCTCTAGGTTCATTATCGTTAAGTCGTATCAAGCCATTATTAACCGTAGCTAATAAAGTATCGGCAGATTTACTATAGAAGTTTTTGATTTTTTTTGTAGAAACCCTCTCAATATCACCACCTATAGAACCTTCGCTAAAATACATAGGCATCCAAGGCTCAAAACGAGTTAGTAATTTTGGTTTTACATCAGGGTTTTTATACAAGTAGAAATTAATCCCATCGGCAAATGCAATACATAAGTCCTTAAGCCATTCGGGGCTCTTTTCATAATTCGCAATTGCTTCCTGCTTCGTCATGTAAAGATTAGCACGCAAATCGCTATATAAAGCTTCTTCGCCTTCTACTTCAGCCAATCGCCCTATTGCCCAAATATAATTTCTTTCTATCCTGTTAAAGTCATCTTCGCATTGAGCATATAGCAATCCAAAAACAGCATCAGCATCGGTCTTTCCGTAAATATGAGGTATGCCAAAATCATCCCTTATAATTTCTGTATTTGACGTATGTTGTTCCCAGCGCTCTTTTTCTGTGAGCTTTTTGTTGTTGGACTCCTTCGGTGAACAACTTGCCAGTACAACAAACAGGAATAGATAGATTTTATTCATAATTGTGTTGTTAAATTATTTTTATTCTGAAAGCAGAAATTTAGGACTTTTACGGTGTTTTGTAGCTCTTTCATACGCATAAGCTATTTCCAATAATAGCGGTTCGCTCCACGCCCTTCCAAAAAACGAGATTCCAACAGGCAACTCTCCAATAAAGCCCATAGGAACCGTAATGTTAGGATATCCTGATATAGCCGCCGGATAAGAACTGCTAATTCCGCCATCAGGGTCTCCATTAATTAAATCAATTTTCCAGGCAGGGCCTCCGGATGGTGCAATTATTGCATCCAGATTATGTAAATCCATCACCCTGTCCAATCCTTCTTTTCTACTTCCCTCAGTCGTTTTAGATAGTGCTTCAATATATTTTTCGGAACTAAGGTCATCTGCACCCACAATCATTTCCAGGTAAACCTGATTAAAATCCTTCAGTTCTATTGAATCAGCTTTATTAAAATTAATAAGTTCTTCTATACTTTTAATAGATGCATTGGTTCCCAAGGATTGAAAATACTTATTCAGACCGTATTTGTATTCATGTATCATCACCTGAATTGGATAAGCCATCATTTCTTCACTCAATATACTATCTATCTCAATAATTTCTACCCCTTGGTTTTTCAGAAAATCAATTGCTTGATACATCAATGAATCCACACCGGCATCTATTCCAAAAGGTTTTTTATACAAACCCACTCTCTTTCCTTTTAATCCATCTTCCTTAAGGAATTGAGTATAATCTCTGTAAGCCACTCTGTTTTCGACTAAAGTTTTTTCATCTTCTGAATCAATACCTACTAGTGCCCCAAGTAAAATAGCAGCATCTCTCACAGTACGTGCCATTGGTCCCGGCGTATCAAAGGTATGTGTTACAGGTATAATTCCTGAACGACTCCAAAGCCCTACCGTTGGTTTTACACCTACTATACCATTGATTTGCGAAGGGCAGATAATAGACCCCGTGGTTTCAGTACCTATTGCAAGCATAGTAAGATTAGCTGATACGGCTACAGCCGAACCTGAACTTGATCCACAAGGATTATGAGTTAAAACATAAGGGTTTTTTGTTTGTCCGCCTACACCGCTCCATCCACTAGATGATGGTCGACCCCTAACATTTGCCCACTCACTTAAATTGGTTTTTCCAATAATAACTGCTCCGGCATCTCTTAACTGTTTTGCAATAAAGCTATCCTTTAATGGGAAAGAATTCATCAGTGCTCTTGACCCGCATGTGGTAGGCATTTTATCATGTGTGTCGATATTATCTTTTAACAGAACCGGAATACCATGAAGAGGCCCCCTTATTTTTCCTTCACTCATTTCTTTATCCAATTGCTCTGCTATTTTAATTGCATCCGGGTTTAATTGAATAATTGAATTTAGCATAGGGCCATTTTTATCAAGCTCATTTATCCTGTTTAAATAGGCTTGGATCACATCTTTTACAGAAAAATCACCATTTTTATATCCTTTTTGAATTTCAGTAACATCTTGTTGTTCACCAATTATAAATCCATCGGTCTTTGTATCTTGATTTTGACATAAAAACGTAAAAAACAAGCTTATAATCATTATGTGTTTCATCTTATTCATAATATCAGGTTTTAATTATTATATTTTTCATTCATTTAAATTTGTGTTGGTCATATCTGTTTTGATCTAATTTGTTTTGATATTTAACTAACCATTGATTAATTACCACCCTAAAGTGTATTTCTCCACCTTTTCTACAGTTGATATTGGAATATTACCATTGTGCATTTCTTCAACAACTTCATTAACTACTTTAATAATAATATCACTCTCTTTTTCAGAAATATTAAGCGGTGGCAATACACGTATTATTTTATTGCCCAGATAGCCAAAGTATATTCCTTTTTCTACACAACGGTATGCAAAAACCTTAGCTGCTAGAGGGTCTTTCGATATATCAATATCAATGGCAATCATCAAACCTTTTCCTCTAACCTCAATAATATTTTCAGGATATTTATTTGCTATTTCATTTAAGCCTTTATATAAATGAGCACCAACTGTAGCGACATTTTTAATTATATCTTCCGATTCAATTATATCAAT
>JAOZNO010000029.1 GCA_029933755.1 Bacteroidales bacterium
TAATAAATTTATGAACCTTTAGCTCATGCGTAGCATAATTAATCAGGCTAATTACCTTTTTTCACCCATCCGGTTGAAAATGCAACATGTTTTATCGTTTTTTTCTCTTTTAAGTGATAAGAATATGAAACGTGAATTTGCCCATTATTTGTTTGAATAACTGACGGGTAAGAAAAAGAACCTTCACCTTTTTCTGCTTTTTCAATGTTTCGTTTAAATTTCCAACTTTTCCCTTCATCTTCAGAAATGCTAATTGCTAAACTATGACGGCCATTTTCTATGTCATTGTAAACGATTAAAAAATTACCATTTTTTAATTTTATGGCATCAACGCTTGTTCCGGGGTTTGGGATATCCGTTTTGGTGGCTGCACTCCATTCATATCCATTATCTTTTGATGTACTTATCATTATTCTTCCCGGTTCATCACCGTTATCGCGCATAAAAGCAATTAGTGTTCCATCCTTTTTTTGGATTATAGCTGGCTGAACATTACCACGTCCAACAATAGGAAGGCTAGGCTTCCAGTTTTCACCATCATCATCAGAAATAGCTACCAGCGAAAAGTTATAGCCGTCAGAATACAGAGGTAACAGAAGTCTACCATTTTGTAATGTTAAAGGGTGAATTCTTGTCATCCAGCCGGTTTCTCTTTTTTTCGGCTCTTTTGCTGCTTCGTAAACTGTGTTTTCATAACGGGGTGCATATTCAGCCCAGGACAAATCTGATCTGCCTGATTCCTTAAATTTTTCTTTGGTGGTTTCAGCAAATTCTTCTCCTGGTTTTAACAAAATTACATCCTGCCAATTCCACTCCGGTGCTCCTTCTTTTTCATAGTTATCCGATGTTCGGTACTTTAAAACAGATGTTTCCCAACGGTTGGCCTGAACTACAATCCAGAATAGGAATAATTTATTTTTTTCATTAATAAATAATACCGGGTTACAATCAGGATGTCCGGGTGTATCAGCCATTACAAATGTTTTACTCCAGCTTGAAGCGCCTTTCTTTATACGGGCTCCTTTTACCATTACATCATTCGCTGTACGCTCGCCTGAACCTTCAAACCAACAGGATAGTAAGTCGCCATTAGGTAGCTCGATAATCGAACTGCTGTGTACATGTTTATTCTGATATGGGAAAATATTTAGTGACTCAAACTTCGTTTGTTTATTTTTTTTTGATATTTGTGCATTAGCCGTAAAGCTTAATGAAAATAATAAGAGAAAAAAGAAAAGTGCTGATAATATTTTCAGTATCTTGCCTTTTGGAAGAAGGAGCTTTTTCATTTTGCAGTTTTTTAAATCGTTAACTAAATTTACTTATTCCATATTCTACCATTTTTTAAATCATCTTATTTCTGATTCCAAAGTAAAATATACTATTTTTATCGTTATCAATATACAAATTAACGCTTTTAGCTTAGCACAAACTAATAGTATTTGAATGAGTTTACATTGTTTTTTAACTATTTGAAAAAGCTAATAATCAAATTTATATATTTGTTAAGTCATTATCAAACTTATAGAAATTAAAAAAACACGAAATAAGCATGAGAAAGTTTAACTTTTTTTATTTACCGATTATTTTTTTATTTGTTTTAGTACTAACAAATTGCAATAAAAATAGTTTAACGGATATTTCCCGAACGGAAGTTCTTTCTGAAAACTGGAAATTGCAGCGTAATAGTAAGTTAGCCGATAAAACAGGGGATGTAATTTCTCAAAGTAATTTTAAAACGGATAACTGGTTAAATGCGGTTGTACCGGGAACAGTGATGGGTAGCCTTGTTGCTAATGGTGAAGTTAAAGAGCCATATTTTGGCATTAATTTGAAAAATGTAGATAAAGAACAATTTGTACAAAGCTGGTGGTATCGAAATGTTTTTACATTAACAGCAGATGATTTAACAAAGAATGTATCATTACGTTTTAAAGGTATTAATTATCGTGCAAATTTATGGGTAAATGGAAAGAAGGTAGCAGATAAAAATGAATTTGCAGGCACATTTAAAATGTTCACTTTTAAAATAAATGAATATATAACTGAAGGTGAAAATATAATTGCCCTGGAAATGTGGAAACCAGCTGATGGTGAATATTCAATAGGTTTCGTTGATTGGAATCCACTGCCGCCTGACAGGAATATGGGTGTTTTTCGTGATGTGATTCTTGAAATTAATGGTGGGCTTAAAATAAGAAGTCCGTTTGTACATGCAAAAGTTAATAAAAAAAGCCTTGATGCTGCTGAACTAACAATTCAAGCTGAGTTAGAAAATAATACAGATAAGCCTATAAACGGTGTGTTAAAAGTTAACTTTGAACTGGGAACACTTGAGAAGGAAGTAAATCTGAAAGCAGGTGAAACTCTTTCATGTACTTTTACTCCGGATGAATTTAAGCAGCTTAAAGTAGAAAATGTAGGTCTTTGGTGGCCACATGATTTGGGAGAACCTAAACTTTATAATTTAGATGTTCAATTTGTCTCAGGTAACGATATTATGGATAAAATTCAGAAACGTTATGGTATTAGGGAGGTAACAAGTTACATTGATGATGATAAAAATCGTGGTTTTGAAGTAAATGGTAAATTTATATTAATAAAAGGTGGGGGTTGGGTTGATGACCTCTTACTTCAGGATACAAAAAAAAGTGTTAAGGCACAGCTTGCGTATGTAAAACATATGAATTTGAATACGATCAGACTTGAAGGTTTTTGGGGTAAGGATGATGTTATCTATGATTTATGTGATGAAGAAGGTATATTAATTATGATAGGCTGGAGTTGCGAATGGGAGTGGGAAGAATATCTTCTTAAACCGGTTCATCCAAAATATGGTGGTCCTGTTAATAAGGATGATGTTAATTTAATTGCAGATTATTGGTCAGATCAAATATTGTGGTTACGCATGCACCCAAGTGTTTTTGTATGGATGATGGGAAGTGATAAACTTCCGATACCTGAATTAGAACAGAAATATATTGATTTATTTAAAAAATATGATTCGTCAAGGCCTTATGTGACGAGTGCTGGCGGAGTAGGTAGTGACCAAAATGTTATTGGCGAAGCAGAACTTGTTAGTGAAATTAGTGGAATTACAGGTATGAAAATGTTAGGCCCTTATGCTTATACACCTCCTGTTTATTGGTTTACTGATACGAATTTTGGCGGTGCTTATGGTTTTAATACAGAAACTTGTCCGGGTCCTAATATCTCTCCACTTGCATCATTAAAAAAGATGTTACCATCAGAAAATTTATGGCCTATCGATAAAGAATACTGGGAATATCATTGTGGTAGGAATGCTTTTCAGACGCTTGATCGTTATACAACAGCAATGGATGCGCGATATGGTAAGTCTTCAGGGGTAGAAGAATTTGCTTTCAAATCGCAAATAATGAATTATGAGTTAATGCGGCCTATGTTTGAGTCTTTTGTAGCACACAAACCCAAAAGTACTGGTTTAATACAATGGATGTTAAATTCTGCCTGGCCAGAAATGTACTGGCAACTTTATGACAGTTACTTGCAGCCTAATGGTGCTTTTTATGCTGTACGCAATGCTGGTAATGCGGTTCATGCAATATATCGGTATGGGAAAGATGATATATATCTTGCAAACAATCATTTGGCTGATGCTTCAAACCTTACTGTAAAGATTAAACTTTATGATATTAATTCTAAAGAAATACATGCTGGCGAGTGGAAAGGAGATATTGCTGGTAATACTTCAAAACTAGTATATAAGCTTCCTGAATTAGAGGTGCTTACTGATGTGTGGTTTATTGACCTTAGGGTTTATGATGAACAGAGTAGTGAAGTAGATAATAATTTTTATTGGTTGTCAATGAAAAAGGATGTTCTTGATTACGAGGCAGGAAGTAAGTTGGAGTGGGCATATTATACGCCATCAAAGGAGTATGCAGATTTTTCTGCTTTAAGTAGGCTTCCGAAAGTGAAGTTATCATACGACTATAAATTTGAGAAAGATAGTGAGCGAGGAAAAATAAGTTTAATTGTTAAAAATCCATCAGAAAGTATTGCATTTTTTGTGTTTTTTGATGTCGTTGATGCTGAAACAGGCGAACCAATTCTGCCAATATTCTGGGATGATAATTATATTAGTCTTTTGCCTGGTGAAGAACGTAGCTATAATGCATATTATTTTCTTGCAGATTTTAATGATAAGGCACAAGTTAAGCTTAAGGCATGGAATGTAGAGCAAGAGCTATTGAAATAGTTATAGATTTAAACGAGTAATTGTAATATTTATAAAATTAAAAAAATGAAACGAAGCTACAGTATTGTATTATTAATTCTAGTAATCTTTTTTGTTATTTCTTTTTTAACAAATATTCTAGGTGCACTAAATCCGAGTGTTTCTTTAAGTTTTGATTTAAGTGAAACCATGGCGGGTTTTTTACCATTTGCCTTTTTTATAGCTTATGGTGTAATGTCAATACCAGCAGGTTTTATGGTTGAACAGTATGGCGAAAAGAAAATGATACTTTTTGCTTTTGTACTTGCTTTTGCTGCTTCTGTGTTATTTGCAGGACTACCATCTTTTGGTGTTTTTGTATTTTCCTTATTTACAATAGGAACAGGCATGGCTATTTTGCAGGTAGTAATAAATCCATTGTTGCGTGTTACTGGTGGTGAAGAACATTATGCATTCACCTCAGTTATGGCTCAATTAGTTTTTGGTGCAGCTTCATTTGTTAGCCCGCAGGTATATTCATGGCTTGTTGTAGGTTTAGATTCACCTGCAACTGAGCATAGTGGAATAATTGAGATTTTATCAGGAATAGTTCCTCCTGAAATGACTTGGGTATCAATGTACTGGATATTTGCTTTGTTTAGTTTGGCTATGATACTCATTATTTTTGTTGTTCGCTTTCCAAAAGTTGAACTAAATGAAGATGAGAAAGTAGGTTCAAAAGAAAACTATCTCATTCTGTTTAAAAATAAACTAGTTATACTGTACTTTTTTGGAATTTTTGCCTATGTTGGTGTAGAACAGGGTATATCCTATTGGATGTCAAAGTTCTTACAGATATATCATGGGCTGGACTTTGAAACAGTAGGGGCAAAAGCAGTTGGAAATTTCTGGGGACTAATGACAATAGGTGGGATTTTAGGTCTAATATTATTAAAAGTTATGGATAGTAAACTTGTTTTAAAACTTTTTACATCTATAGCAATTATTAGTTTAGCGGTAGCTCTATTTAGCTCTAGTGCAGATATTTCTTTGTATGCATTTCAGACCAGTGGTTTTTTCCTTTCAGTAATGTACCCAATTATTCTTTCATTAGCATTAAACTCTGTTAGTAAACATCACGGATCTTTTGCCGGTATATTAATGACTGGAATTATGGGTGGTGCAGTTGTCCAATTATTAATTGGTTTTATTAGTGATTTCACATCTTTGAAAGTGGGAATGTTTTTCAATTTTGTCGCTTTAGCGTATATTTTAAGCATAGGATTTTGGGCAAAACCAATTATTAGTAACAAAACAATCAGTTTAAAGAAAAAACAAGAATAAAATGACGCTACCAGACGGCAATAGATTAATAGGTATAGACCTTGGCGGAACTAAAGTTAGTATAGGTCTTGTTGAGGGTATGGAAATTATTAATAAGAAGTATCAGTTGTTACCCACTAATCCAAAAGATGCAGATGAAATAACTGAACTATTAATAAATCTTATTTCCGAATTATTTGATTCATCTGTAAAAGGAATTGGAATTGGAATTCCAAGCCTGGTTGATCGGCAAAAAGGAATTATTCATAGTGTGCAAAATATTCCTGTATGGCAGGATATTCATCTTGCAGAAATTTTGCAGGAAAAATTTGAAGTCCCTGTTTATTTAGATAATGATGCTAATTGTTTTGCTTTAGGCGAATACAAATTTGGTGTAGGAATGAATTGTGAAAATTTTGTTGGACTAACTCTTGGTACAGGAATGGGCGCAGGAATAATTACAAATGGCCATCTTCTAAAAGATGCAAATTGTGGTTCTGGCGAATTTGGATCTATACCTTATTTAGATAGTATTTATGAAGATTATTGTAGTGGAAAGTTCTTCAAAACATTTTATCAGGATGATGGTGAAAATCTGCTAAAAAAAGCAGAACAGGGAGATGCTTTAGCAATAAAAGCATTTAGTGAATTTGGAACTCATTTGGGGAATGCGATAAAAACAATCATGTTTTCAGTTGATCCGAATAAAATAATTATTGGAGGTTCTGTATCATATTCGAAAAAATTCTTTACGGATTCAGCAATGGAAACGATTAATAGTTTTCCATATCCTGACTCGGTGAAAAACTTGGAAATTATATATACAAACACACCTAATATTGCTATATTTGGTGCTGCCTCATTGTACTACGATAGATATGAGCAAATGTAATTAGATAAAAATCATGACAGAAAAACTTGCAAATTTAAATGTAAAAGGAAAGGTTGAAAGAAAATACGAGAAGCTTTATACGAATATCTTTGAAGATTCTGAATCGGCTGCCGTTTGGATAGCTGAAGAAATTGCTAGCTTGATAAGAAATAAATCAAAAAGAGGCGAAGTTTGTGTTCTTGGTTTAGCTACAGGTTCAAGCCCTGTTGGTGTATATAAAGAGCTTGCAAGAATGCATAAAGAGGAGGGCTTAAGTTTTAAAAATGTAGTAAGTTTTAATCTGGATGAGTATTTTCCTATGGAGCCTTCAAGGGTGCAAAGTTATGTTTATTTTATGAATGAGCATTTGTTTAACCATATTGATATACCAAAAGAAAACATTAATATTCCTGATGGTTTGATTGATATAAAAGATGTTTATCATTTTTGTCAGTCTTACGAGCAGAAAATCTTATCGTATGGAGGTATTGACTTACAGCTTCTTGGAATTGGTAGAACAGGGCATGTTGGGTTTAATGAGCCTGGTTCTGGTTTGAACTCTCCCACACGCCTTATATCATTAGATTCAATTACTATGGCAGATGCTGCTGGCGATTTTCATGCTCTTGAAAATGTTCCGCGAAGGGCAATTACCATGGGCGTTGGTACAATAATGAGTGCTCGAAAAATATTTTTGATGGCCTGGGGTGAAAAAAAAGCATCAATTATCCAGAAAGCTGTAGAAGGGCCTGTTACTGAGTCAATTCCTACAACATTTCTGCAGGAACATCCTGATATTGAAATTATACTTGATAATGCTGCTGCTGAAGACTTAACAAGAATAAAAACTCCATGGTTAATTACTGATTGTGAATGGGATATAAAACTTATTAAAAAAGCTTCTATATGGCTCTGTCAAAAATTAGATAAACCCGTACTAAAACTTACAGATAGAGATTATAATGATAATGGGTTAGGTGATTTGCTTGCAACTCATGGCCCTGCTTACAAGATCAATATTGATGTATTTAATAAGCTACAACATACCATTACCGGATGGCCGGGTGGTAAACCAAATGCTGATGATTCTCGTAGACCTGAAAGAGCAAAACCTCATCCTAAAAAAGTGCTTGTTTTTAGTCCGCATCCCGATGATGATGTGATGGCTATGGGTGGAACTTTAATGAGGTTAGTTGAACAGGGACATAAAGTATATGTAGCATATCAAACATCTGGTAATATTGCAGTGCCTGATGATGATGTAATTCGCTTTGTTGATTTTGCTGATAATCTTAATGTAGAGTTTGATCAAGAGCAAAAACAGGAGACAAAACTGTATAAAAAAATAAGAACATTCTTTAAAAATAAAAAAGCTGGTGAAATCGATATTCCCGAGGTACGGAAAATAAAAACCTTAATACGGGAAGGAGAGTCAAAATCAGCATGTCGCTTTGTTGGTGTTCCAGAAAAAAATATTCATTTTCTTAAAATGCCATTCTATGAAACAGGAACTATTAAAAAGGGGTCTTTAGAAAATGAAGATATTCAACTTGTTGTTAGTTTGTTGAGAGAGATTGAGCCCCATCAGGTTTATGCCGCGGGTGATTTAACGGATCCTCATGGAACACACAGAAAATGTTTAACTGCGATTTTTAAAGCCTTGGATATTGTTAAAGCTGAAAAGTGGGCTAGTTCATGTTGGGTTTGGCTGTACAGAGGTGCATGGCAAGAGTGGGAAACCTCGGAAGTTGATATGGCTGTTCCTTTGAGCCCAGATGAATTGTTGAAGAAAAGAAATGCCATATTTAAGCATCGTACTCAAAAAGAATTACTGTTTCCCGGTCATGAACAAAAAGAGATTTGGCGACATTCAATAGAACGAAATAAGGCTACAGCCGACCTGTATAATAGACTGGGTATGGCAGAATACGAGGCGTTTGAAGCATTTGTCAGGTATAGGTTTTAACCTTCAAACAAAGCATTAATCATTTTTCAGTACATAAACTTATTTTTTCTTTTTAATAATTAAATTTTCATTAGCAGGTAATTCTGGAAAAGGATTGTGTGGTTCGTTTTGATACCAGTATGCAACTGATGCTAAATCATCTTCAAGAGGTAAGTAACCTTCACTTCTCCAGGCAAGACTTTGTATCGTAATTTTAAGATCCTTTTTAAAACGGATAGGGTCTTCAATATGCCATCGGTATTGGCCAAAAACGTCTACAAAACCATCAATCGTTTTATCTTTTATTACATGAAATCCAGCGTATAAACCACTAAAATCTGTATAATATAATTTTCCATCTAATTCTTTCTCATTATAACCATATGAACCCAGAAAATAATCTTCTTCTCCTGTACCACATATTGTAGGGAATTCTTTATCACCATCTATATAGAATTTTATTTCACCTTCACCCCACCATCCTTCTTGTCGGGCTCCATGAGCAAGGTATGTTCCTACATAACTGCCTTTCCCTTTAATATTATCAACAATAGTAAATACTTCCTTATAAGGTAATTTGTTTACTCTTCTGAACTGTGCATGAAAATATTGAGCATCCTTAGCTACTTTTTCCAGGGAATAGTCTATTTGATAATAAAGGCCAACATTACCCTTATTTCTGTTTTCTAAGGTGATTTTGCATTTTTTTCTAAATGGCATTTGCCAAAAGGAGTTAAACCCACTTCCCGGGTTAACAGCAACAGGAAGTGAATTAATAAAAGGTCCATCCATCATTCCCCAGCCAACTGCAAAGAAATCTCCTAAAGGTACTTCAACAGAGGGTTTCGTTTCATCATCCCAATAGAATCTTAAGATCATTAAACGAGCATTACCAGAGGGTGTCATCCAAATATGATTAATTACACCTGGGCCGTCAATTTCTCCTAAAGTGAATGTTTCGCCTGCTTTGATATTGATTTTAGGGCTTACTTTCCAGCCTTGGCCAAGTTTTGATGCTTTTGAGTTTGAATTTTTATCAATAACAGCCATACCACCTTTCCCTTTTTCTCCTGTGAAATTCTCAGGACTAATTGATCTGGAAATTGCATTTGATGGTTTATAAAGGTTTCTTAAGCTGGTATTCTGGCCATAAGAATATGAAAAACAGATAAGTAAAACAATGCAGCTTAGAATAAATGATTTTAACATAATATTAATAGGGTTTTGGTTCGTAATTATTTTTTCGATAATTTTTTTAATGCTTCATGATATCCTTCCATATCCTCTAATCTTAACAATATCAAATAATCCATTCCAAAATAATAGGCTGGGGGTGCCATTGAACGCGTATTTGGTGACGCTCCTTTACCTTCAAATCGTAAAGTGTGTTTGCCGGGGGAAAGATTATGTAAATCAAAATTTTTCCATAAGACATCATTCCCGGAAATATATAAATCCATCACCTTTCCAATAGGTTTATCATCTAAATATGCTTGATACAAACCACTAAAAAGAGTATAGGTAATCGCAGCACTTATTTGATACCTGCCAGCTTTTTCAATGGTGAAATCAAATTCAATACTCGCGTCTGGTGTCATTGGAGTAAATGTGAATCCATCTTTTGACTTTTTTAAACCTATTTTAGGATTCGCTCTTATGTCTAAATCTTTGGATGCAATAAGCTCATATGGTGCGATGCGATCTTCCGCCGGAGGAAGAGTTTCTTTAATCGTTGTCGGATTTGATTGGTACCAAATGGCTACAGAACTAATCCAGTCCGGACGTTCAGCAAAACTGCTTAACTGTATCCCCGAATCAGTAAAAACACTTCCACGGTGTTCTATACTAACTTTTAACGATTTAGTAAACGGTATTGGGTCTTGAATGTGCCATCGGTAGGCAGTAGTGCGATCTCCCGGGAAATAACCTTCCCAAAGTGACACACCATAATAATCCCTGTTAAATTGGCGAAAGCCCCATGCATCACCAAAATAGTCTTCTGTTCCTGTACCACTGAGTGATGGATGTTTCTCACCATCAATATAAAAACGGTCATCACCTTCACCAAACCAACCCAAGTCCATATTTTGGTTGGAGTAGATTGTCCCTACATATTGTCCGGATCCTTCTGTTTCTAATATGATGTGATCGCCAGGTTTTGCAGGGAATTGTTGCCTGTAATTTGCATGGAAATATAAAATATCTTTGGGAAGACTTTTATGTTTTTCCCAATCTAAATAATAGTAGAGACCAACACCATACTTTTTTGACTCGTTGGTAATGGTGATTTTAGCTTTTTTTTGAAATGGCATTTTCCAAAAACTATTTCTTGCCCTTCCATGAGAGGACGTACTTAAGGGATGGGATTCAAAAGAAATATCCGCACCATGCCCAATCCCGAAAAAATCACCAATAGGAGTTTCAACGCTAGGTTTGTCATTGCCTTCCCAATACATTCTAATGACCAATGAACGACCATAAAATGGGTTTGACGTGCTGATGGTCATCCAGATATGATTGATGATGCCGGGACCTGTTAAGTCACCAAGTACAAGGGTTTCGCCAGGACCAATAGATACATTGTCACCATTTTTATTCAAATCAACACTGGCACTACTTTCTCGTTGTACTCTGTAGTTTTGCTTGTATATAAGATTATCTAAAGCTGATTTGGCTTTGTTTTCCTGGGCAAAAATACTAATTGAAGAAAACAATATTGTAATTGTTAATAATTTCAATTTATTCATAATATCATATTTTAGTTGATTTGGGAAATTCATTTTATTTAGCTTGAATTACTTGTTGTAAAAAAGCTTCAATTTGAACTTTTCCCGGTTCTGAAAAATGAGTAATTCCCTCCCTTTCAACAATATTTGTAAATCGTTTAAATGTGCCATTGTATTTAGAATTTACAGGGTCACGCTTACATTTTAAATACATCAAAGGTAATCGGGCCATTTCCACCCTTTTTTTATATTCATCGTTTTCTGCAACCGCTTCTGCCTTATTAAAGATTTTATCTGCTTCTTCAATAAAACTATTTGTAAATAACTTATCATCCGGTTTCAAACCTAAATAAATATGTGTTTCAGGTTTAATTTGCTCGTGTAGTAAGTCTAAATAATCTCTTACATATTGTCCACTTCGTCCATAATAACCATACATAAAATCATTAATTATTTCATCAATATTGGCTTCTGAATTCCAAAGTAATTTTGAAATTAAATATGATCTCATCTCAGCAAACTCCCCACCTCTGCTTTGGTATGCTGCTTGTTCCATAATTCCAATGGAATTGTTATCTATAAAAGTTTTAATGTTAGGTTGTAAAACCTTAAAATTGGGGTATGGCATGATATAGTGGCTAAAATTAACCACATAATCCCAAATGTAAAGATGGGGCGAAATAGAAGACCATGCTTTCATATCGCTTAAAAATTCCTGATTTTCAGGACAGGATTCAAAATCATGAGCAAAACAACATTCAATACTGCATAAGCGTATTACTACATTTTTTTTAGGTTTTGTTTTTGCCGGAGGTTTTCTTGTATACTGATATGCCAAAGTTCCAACAAATTTGTCAGGGAATTCATCTTTTATCCTGTCTGCTACCTGGTTGACAAACCAAACCATAATACCCGATTCACTACCTTCTTTTGATACTATAGCCTGACAGTTATCACATTGACAGGGGTTTCTCCAATCATTCTGCGAAACTGAATAAATTAGGTTCTCAGGATTTTCACGCATGGCAGCTTTTAACCGATCTGTAACAATATCTAATACATCTGGATTAGTAAGGCATAATTGTGCCCTATCATGAATTCTTTTACCATCAATCAAACTGTAATATTCCGGATGCTGTTCAAAGAATTCAGATGGAGGCATAAATCTGTAAAAGGTGTGTACTGCCCAATATCCTTCAATACCACCATGCTGCTTACGATAGCCCATGGCTCCATTAATTTTGTTATGTGCTGCCCATATTGGGTCAAATGCTTCGTAGTAAAAGTCATTCCTAACTTGTAATGTTGGTTTTTCGTGATGATTGATAAGGGAGAAATTAAATGTCTCTCTTTTAGGAACAGAGTTTACATTAGGTGTATACCATCGTACACCTAATTCGTTTTCTAAGAATGAAAATACAGCATACATAGTTCCTCGTTGTTTACCACCGAGTAACACTATATTTGATTGAATGTTTTTATAAACAAAAGATTCGTCAAGCAATTCAGGCTCTTTAAATTTCTGACCTAATAATTTTTGAGAGTGTTTATTGAATCCTATGATAATTTCATTCTCTGTCAGCTTTGAATCATCATTCACTATATTAAACTCGACTTCGCTAATTTCTTTTAAATACTTCTTTAATTCAGAAGCCGCCCATTGTTCAGATTCAGAGGCATCTTTGCCTAGGACAATTTTATAATAGGTCTTTTGTTTGTCAAATAAAGAATAATTTATTCTTTTACCAGATTGAAATACTAATTCTTTCTCCCAATCATTTCCGTCTTGTCGTTTTGCGATAATTTTGAGTAGGTATGAGTTAAATGTCTTATTTTCAGTATTTAGCTTCATGTTTTTTTCTTTTGACCATTCCTCAGACCACAATAAGACAGGTGTTTTTTCACGGGAATAGATTTCAAGATTA
>JAOZNO010000030.1 GCA_029933755.1 Bacteroidales bacterium
TGTAAAGTCTTTTGTATAGGTATCTTACTTGATTATTTGTTTCCCTTTTATCATTACAAACACAAAACTTTGCAGGTTACTATTTAACTTACAAAGTCTTTCAGACTTGGGAAGTTTTATTTGGTTCATAAAGCCTAAACCTTCCAAGTTTACAAAAACAAACACTGCTTTACTTTTTTTATCTTGCAAAGTATTTGTTGCTGCTAACTGTTAAAAACACAAAACTTTGTAGGTTACTTACTAACTTACAAATTCTTTCAGACTTGGGAAGTTTCATTCGGTTCAACAAGCAAAACCTTCCAAGTTTGCTGTGTATGTAAAGTCTTTTGTATAGGTATCTTACTTGATTATT
Organism: Bacteroidales bacterium; assembly: GCA_029933755.1. GTDB lineage: Bacteria > Bacteroidota > Bacteroidia > Bacteroidales > NBLH01 > NBLH01. The sequence continues at coordinate 353 of JAOZNO010000030.1, forward strand.
TGTTTCCCTTTTATCATTACAAACACAAAACTTTGCAGGTTACTATTTAACTTACAAAGTCTTTCAGACTTGGGAAGTTTTATTTGGTTCATAAAGCCTAAACCTTCCAAGTTTACAAAAACAAACACTGCTTTACTTTTTTTATCTTGCAAAGTATTTGTTGCTGCTAACTGTTAAAAACACAAAACTTTGTAGGTTACTTACTAACTTACAAATTCTTTCAGACTTGGGAAGTTTCATTCGGTTCAACAAGCAAAACCTTCCAAGTTTGCTGTGTATGTAAAGTCTTTTCTCTCAGTAAATTACTTGTTCATTTTCCCCTTTTATCATTTCAAATACAAAACTTTGCAGCTTAATCTTCATAAAACTTTCTATTCTCTTTAATATATTTTTCAAATAAGTCGGCTGGTTTAAATCTTGCTCCGTGTTTCTCTTCAAGTGATTTTAATAAGTTGCTAATTTTATCAAATCCTTCATAATCAACATATCTGAAAGGTCCGCCTCGGAATGGTGGGAAACCTAATCCGAAAATTGCACCTATATCCCCATCAAGAGGTTTTTCTAAAATTCCCTCTTCAAGGCATAGTACAGCTTCGTTTACCATCATCATAGCCATACGTTGTTGGATTTCTTCTGTTGTGATATTGTTACTTTTGGAGGGGAAAAATTCTGAAATTGCAGGATTAATCTTTCCTCTGACTTTTTTTCCGGTTTTTTCGTCATATAAAAGAAAGCCTTTTTTGTTTTTCTTTCCTTTAAAACCACTTTCTGCCATTCGTTTTAAAATATCATTAGATTTTGCGCCTCTTTTTTTAAACATCTCCGCTAAATCACCAGTTGAAATATGTGCTCCAACATCAATTCCTACTTCATCTATTAAAGTAATTGGGCCAACAGGGAAACCAAATTTTTTCATTGTTTTATCAATAAATAATGGGTCAACACCCTCTTCCATAAGTAATAACGCTTCGTTCATAAATGGAGCTAAAATACGGGTAGTGTAAAAACCGGGACCATCTTTTACAACAATGCAAGTCTTAGCTTGTTTTATTCCTACATCAAGGGCTGTGGCAGTTACCCAATCTGCTGTTTTTTCGTGTACAATTATTTCAAGCAAAGGCATTTTAGCTACAGGCGAAAAATAATGCATGCCAATTACATTTTCAGGTTTTTTTGCTACTGCTGCAATTGCTTTAATTGGTAAGGCTGATGTATTCGTTGCAATGATTGTATCTTCTCTAATATTCTCTTCAAGTTCAGCAACAATATTATGTTTTAAATGAATATCTTCAAAAACAGCTTCAATAACCATATCAGCTTTTGTAAAGCCTGTATAATTAATATCTGTATGTAGCTTATTCATTAAGATATCTACTTCAGTTTTTTGATAAACTTTTTGTTTTATCTTTTTATTTAAAGCTTTGCGAATATTTTTTCTTGCCTTTAAAAGCATGTCAGAGCTAATATCTTTCAAAATAATTTCCCAACCTTTTTGTAAACTAATTTCAGCAATTCCTTCTCCCATTAATCCCGCTCCAAGTACAGCGATACTATTAATGTTTTTTACTTTATCATGTAAAGGGTTTTTCTTTAGGGAAGTCATACCCAAAAAGATATTTATCAGTTGTTGTGCCTGTGGTGTGTGTAGAAGTTCCTGAAAAAGTGTTACTTCATTTTCAATACCTTTGTCAAGTGTATGAGATAGTCCAAATTTTACACTTTCCATTATTTTGAATGGGGCAGGATAATTCCCATAGGTTTGTCTTTGAACAATTTCGCCAGCCTTTTTAAATATAATATTCCTTGTTACCGAGTTGCTTTCAAGTATTTTTACTAATAGGGGTCTTTTATCTTTTCGTTTAAATTTTCCTGATGCGATATTTAGAGCATGTTTCTTGGCAGCAGTTAATAATTTTGGTCTGTCAACAATTAGATCTACTAAACCAATCTTTCGAGCTTTAGATGCATAAATGTTTTTCCCTGTAAGCATTACATCCAGTGAGGCCTGTAAACCTACCAGTTTGGGAAGTCTTTGGGTGCCACCCATTCCAGGTAATAATCCAAGTTTCACTTCGGGTAAACCCATCATTGTTTTTGAGTCTTTAGCAGAAACACGACCTGCACAAGCAAGACTAATTTCTGTTCCGCCACCCATACAGGCACCATGAATAGCTGAAATAAATGGTTTTTTTGAATCTTCAATTCTTAAAAGTAATTTATGACCAGTTAATGCAGCTTGTTTCGGCTCATCACCTTTCATTTTCAGAAAAGTTTTTATATCAGCTCCGGCCATAAAATCCTTTTTTGCACTGATTAATACAACCGCTTTTATTTCATTGTTTTTTTCAATTTCATCAAGTACTGAATTAAATTCACTCACAGTATCCATTGAAATAATATTGTATTCTGAATTGGGTTTATCCATTGTGATAATTCCTACATTATCTTCAATCTGTAAGTTTAAAAAAGCTTGTTTCGTTTTCATATTTTTGAGTTTGTAATTGGATTTTTTTTGTTTTATTTTCTAGTTAGTGTTCCTCTATATCTACTGTCGGTGTTGCTTGGAGCAACGCCGACAGTGATATTACACCAACAGTAATAAGAACTATAATTATTAATATTCAATATACTCTTTTGCTACTTCCATATTAATTAATTTTCCATTCCTAATATTCGTAAAATCAATGGCAGATGAAAATTCCCAATCAATAATTGATTTTGCTAATCCAGACTTTACTGGGTTTTGATGAATATAATCAAAACAAATTTGAGGGTATTGTCTTTCTGGCTTATTAATATTTATTTGCGTTATACTATTTTTGCTTATAAATGATGGTGTTATTCCGTTTGGGCAATTTATACATTCAGCTTTTGTTTTTTCACGGATAAGTTTTCCTGTTGTATTATTTTGCTTATTTATTGCCTGAGAATATGAGCGTAGCATTATTCCAATAGATTCATTTATTGTTTGTTTCTTTATGTTGTCAGCATTACTGTCGGTGTGGCTTGGAGCCACGCCGACAGTTTTAACTGCCAACTCTGTTTCATTTATCAACACCATTAAATGAAAATGATTGGGCATTAAACACCAGGATATTATATCAGCATATGGAAGAATATAAGTTCTTATTTTCCTGAGAAAAAATAAATAATTCTCCTTTTTAAAGAAAATGGTTTGTTTATTATTTCCTTGATTATAAATGTGATATAAATATCCTTTGACAAACTGCATTACTTACTTGTCTTTAATAAAATCAAATTCGTTAAAATAGAAATCCGGATTAGGTATATCTACTTTCATACTTTTTATTTCTCCCTCTTCATCCATAAAGAACTGAACTGTACCAATAGGGAGTGATGGTAAATTCCTAAGCTTAACCGTAAAAACATCATAATGATAATGTTCCAAATCACCTATAACATCAGGTGCTGGTTTATACTTTAGTACTAATTTACCATTTTTATTTTCAATCAAAGCTGTCCCGTATGCAATATCTGTATAGCTTCCCTTATATTTATTTAAGTTGAATGATGGTTTTGTTCCGGTAATTTTATTTTCTTTTAACTTCCTTACCCGTTCTTTTTCTCTTTCCAATCCTGATTTGTAATGTCCTAAATATAATGTTGACCAATCTTTATCTTCATTTCCAAAATACATATCGAAGAATTGATAAGTTAATGCGGATGGAAGATAATTAATACTATTTGTAAGAATAACTATTCCAATATTCTCTTCAGGTATCATAGCTACTTTCGAAATCATTCCTTCTGAGCCACCTCCATGATTTATTACTTTTTTTCCGTTATAGTCAAAAATATTCCATCCAAGGCCATACCCTTTAAAATGAATATTGGGGTTATTAACAAAAGCTTGCTTACTTATAGGTGTGGGCGTAAACATTTTACGAACTTCCCAAATTTGCTTTTCACTTATAACTTGTTTATTGTCTAACTTTCCTCCATTTAATTGAAAAATCATCCATTTAGCCATATCTGCAACACTTGAGTTTATTGCCGCAGCTGCTTTGCAATTGTCCCAATTCATATATTCAACCGCAATAGGTTTTTTGCCCGGTTCTACATGATAAGGAATCGCTGTATTCCCGTTTAAATCTAAATCTTTTACCGAAGTATTGCTCGACTTCATGCTTAAAGGATCTAAAAAGTTTTGTTTGATATAGTTGCTCCAGCTCATTCCACTAATCTTTTCTAAGATTAAACCGGCTGCCGAAAACATTATATTCTGATACCCAAAGTGCTCTCTACATCCATAACGTGGTTTTAAAAATTGTGCTCTTCGTACAACATCTTCACTACTATAATTTGTATGATACCATAGTAAATCACCTGAGAAAGTATACAAACCACTACGATGAGAAACCAAATCCCGTACGGTAATATTCTGGGTAACATAAGGACTATAAAGCTTAAACCAGGGTAAGTGATCAACAACTTTGTCTTCCCAATTTAATTTACCTTCATCTACTAAAATTGACAAAGCGGCTGTGGTAAATGCTTTTGAGTTGGAAGCTATTGCGAAAACTGTGCTCTCGTTAACTTTACTCTTCTTTTCAACATTACGTAAACCATATCCTTTTGAAAAAATAATTTTGTTATCTTTTACAATTGCTACAGCCATACCTGGAATGTTCCATTCTTTTTGAGCATCTAAAATGTATTTATCAATCTTTTTAAGATCAATTGACTGTGCTTTTAAAGCAATTGGATTTAGAATAAAAATACAAAAAAGGAAAAATATACTAATTTGAAAATTGTGATAAAAGTTTTTAGTTTTTAAGGTATTCATAAGCTGTTTTTTAAACCATTTACATGAAATAAAATAAGTTTGAACAAAATTGTGTAAAAAATTGCTTAAAAGACATAAAATCTAAAGAAAAATTACTACTTTAATTTTTTTAATCTGGCTTAACAATCTATAATGTAAATATAAAGTGTGAATATTAACATTTTTGACGTAATATGTACAGATAAAATTTTAAAAATATATATTTGTAAAAAAAACTACACTTATGGCGCTAAATTTTAATAAAATAAAGGGACTATTTATTGTTCCTGATGATGAAAAAATTATTAATGAAAAGACAACAGGGAAAAAACAAGAAACAAAAAGTCCCGAAAAAAAAATAAAAACAACTCATAGTTCTACTGCAAAATTAACACAAAGCAAAACTCCCGGTAAAGGTGATTTTAATAAGCAAATATTTGAATCGTTGACAAAAGCAATTTCTGATGCAAATTTACCGGGCGAAGATTATCTTGAATTTATGGCAGCTTTAAAAGCTATGGAAGGTATAAACCTTGATGAAAAGGTGAAGATGCAAACGGTATTAGCAACCCTGTCAACTAAGGGACTTACTGTTCAAAAAATTATTGAAAGTGCCGATTATTATGTGAAAGTGCTTGAGAATGAAAAGGAAAAGTTTAAGCAGGCCATGATAAATCAGACAGAAGGAAAAGTCGGGAATAAGCATAAGCAAATAAAGGATTTGGAAGAAAAGAGTAGACAAAAGGCTGAAAAAATAAAAAATCTTACTGATGAAATAAATAGCAACACTTCTAAAATTAGTAAATTAAAGAAAGATCTAGAAACTGCTGATTTAAAAATAAAATCTACTGAAAATAATTTCAATGTGACTTATGAACATGTTGCAAACCAAATAAAAAATAAAATTGATAAAATAAAAGGAATGGCAACTAATTAGTTTGTGTCTATAAAGTTGAGTATATTTATTAAAAAAAGGCTTTTTGTTAATTTGTTAGAGAGTACGCAGTTCTCAGTAGGCAGAAAAGATGCTGTACTACAAGAAGTTGCCGACTGAATACTGAGAACTGCTGACTTTTAACAAAATGTAAAAAAATAAATTATTACAAAAAAACTGATATTATAGACAAACTCTAATTAGTGTTTTGTAAAGTCTTAATTTGTTGGATTTTGCTATTTGAACTTATTCTGAAAAAATATAGAAGCTGGCAACAAATAGTCAATAGTTCACATAGTTTTACAAAGGTGGCCTACTTAAAACTTAAAACTGTATTTTCTATAAATTGAAAAGACAGAAATATAATTAAAAAACAGAAATAATATTAAAAAATGAAAAGATGGAGGATCTAAATAAACAAAAAATGAAAAGCTTCTGGAAAAGACCAGAAGGAGTTGCCGGGGCAATTTTCTTAATTGGACTTGCTGTTGTATTTATAATGTTTTCGATACCTATCCTGGCCTTTATACAAAGTTTACTTACTAGTTTAATTACTACTATTGCATTATTTGTAGTTTTAGGTTTAATCATATATGTAATTTTAGACCCAAAGTTTAGGGTTTTAGTTTGGTATATGTACAAAAGTGTGATGCGGTGGATAACGGGTTTATTTGTTCAAATTAATCCGATAGGGATTCTTAAATCCTATATTGAGTATTTGTATAACAACCTGAAAGAGATGAATGCTCAAATTGCCAAATTAAAAGGGCAAATATCTAAGATGTCGCGTTTGATTGATAAGAACAGAAAGGAAATGGAAGATAACCTTAAAATGGCAGAACAAGCCAAGAAAAAAGGAAATATGGAGCTGGTTGCTATCAATACAAGGCAGTATGGTAGACTTAAAGATACAAATGCAAGGTATATCGCTCTATTAAATAAAATCCAATTATTGTATAAAGTACTTTCTAAAATTCATAAAAATTCAGGATATTTGATTAAAGATACTGAAAATGAGGTGAGAATGCGTGAGCAGGAACAAAAAGCAATTCGGGCTGGTCATTCTGCAATGAAAAGTGCAATGAATATTATTAGTGGTGATCCGGACAGAAAAATGATGTTTGATATGGCTACTGAAGCAATTGTTGAAGATGTACATAGTAAAATTGGTGAAATGGAACGATTTATTGAAGTTTCCGGTAGTTTTATTGATAGTATTGATTTGCAAAATGGTGTTTATGAACAGGAAGGTCTTGAAGTTTTAGAGAAAATGGAAAAAGAAGGAATGTCATTCCTCTTGGGTGATTCATCAGTAGATCTGTTGGGTGAAAAAGAAGTAGAGCAGGAAGTTGAAAAAGATGTGGGGAATATAAGTAATTATTCTAATCTATTTGACTGAAAAAAAGTTGAAAATACTGACTTATTTATAAATCTAATTTTTAAAATTTAAGCATATGAAATCAAAATTAACTCCTTTTTCAAAATTATTAATTGTTGCCATTGTAATTGCTGGAATTGTTGCAGCAGTAAATTATATACCAGGATTGAAAGAAATTTTTTATCCTTCGGAGCAAACTTCTAACTATGAAGATACTGATGAAGATAATACTTCATCAAATAGTGATGTAATTAAAATTGGTGTGGTTACCTGGGGTGGTTATGCCGGTGGACAATATTTTAACGAAGGTTTTAAAGCCAATTCTAAATCGCGTTTTTATAAAGATTATGGCTTTAAAGTTGAATTTAAGGTTATGGATGATTTTAATGCCTCAAGAAGTGCATGGAAAGCTGATGAGGTTGATTTACTATGGGCTACTATTGATGCCTTTACAACCGAAGCTGGTGGCTTATGGGATGAATATGAACCACAGGCTATTTTTCAGGCAGACTGGTCTCGTGGTGGTGATGCAGTAGTTGTTAGGAGAGGTATTAATAAAGTGAGTGATTTAAGAGGTAAAAAAGTAGCATTTGCTGAAATGACACCAAGCCATACTTTTCTTTTGTGGCTTTTGGATGCAGCAAATATGAAGCAAGGTGATATTGAAGCAGTAAAAGTAGCAAGTGCAATTGATGCTGCTGATTTGTTTAAAAAAGGTCAGGTAGATGCAGCTGTTGTTTGGAGTCCGGACGATGCAGCTTGTGTTGCTGATGTAAAAGGTTCAAAAATTTTACAAAATACCAAACAAGCATCAAATATTATTGCCGATGTATTTGTGGTTAAAAAAGATTATCTTGAAAAGAATAGACGAAAACTGGAAAACCTTGTTGAGGGTTGGTTTAAAGGTGCAGCAGAAATAAATAATGATAATGAAGCAAAAAAGAAAGCTGCAAAAATTCTTGAAACAGGTTTAGGAATGCCTTATGATTTTTGTTTTGATGCGATTAATAATGTGCGTCTTTGTACTTATGGTGATAATGTAAACTTTTATAACTTAAAAGGAAACTTTACGGGCATTACGGGCGAAGATATTTACAATAAAATGGAAACAAAATATAGGAAAGAAGGATATATTACAGATAAAATTCCAAGCTGGCGTTTAGTTGGAAACTCTTCTTTAATTTCTGCTTTAAATATGAGTGGTGCTGAACAAGCATCTGAGGATGGAGTAACTTTCTCAGAAGCTACCGAAGAAATAAAAACTGCAGAAGCTATTTCTACAAAGTCTGTTAGCATTACATTTGCTACAGGCGCATCCTCTTTAGATGATAATATGAAGTATATTATTGATAATGAGTTTCTTGATATAGCAAAGTCATTTGCTAATGCCAGAATTAGGATTGAAGGTAATACCGATAATACAGGTAGTGCAGCTACAAATCGGGCTTTATCACTGAAAAGAGCACAGGCAGTTGTTAATTACCTTGTAAACGAACATAATTTTGATAAAAACCGCTTTATTGTTGTTGGTAACGGTCCTGATAAACCCGTTGCAAATAATAATACAGCCGCAGGCAAGGCTAAAAACAGACGAACTGATTTTGAATTGGTTGGGAAATAAAATTAGTAACTGGTAATTAGTAATTGTTATGTCAAGCCTCTTTTTAGGCTAAGTTAAAATAACTGAACCCGTCTGACCGCATTGAGCGGTCTGACGGATATATTCATACCTAAAATACTGTGCTTGACCAATTATTAATAATTTAGCTATGCTTCTAAGATAAACCTGTAAGGCTCTTTCTGTATTAAAGAAGATTGTAAATTAAATTCTTTCATGATGAAGAAACTCTTTAAAATTGGTGGTGATTTACCCAAAAGAACAACTTTAATTATTGAAGTTGCCGGATTAATTTCTTTTATTTTACTATGGTGGTTGCTTACACATCCTTTTAATAATTTAACTGTTGAATTTAATGCTGATAATGGTTTAGGGCCTTATCAATTTGAATGGACAGAAGCTGATAATTTTAATAAAATTATTGATGGAGAAAGTAGTCGACTAACAGGTTTAACAGCTGGTACCTATAAAGTGGTTTTAACCGATAGTCTGGGTGGAAAAGTAGAAACTTCAGTAATGATATCAAAAGAATCTGGTGACACTACTATTTTTTACCCAAAAGAAACAATTTACTCAACTGAAAATGAGAATAAGATACTACCTCTTGGTATTAGGGTAGATGTAGTTACAAAAAGCTCGGTTATTGATAAAGCAATACTACCCTCACCTTTAGCAGTTTTGTCTTCTTTAAAAGAGTTGCATTTTGAAAACTTTCTTGTGAAAAATGCTTTTATATCTATTAAATTAAACATACTTGGTTATATTGAGGCTATAACTTTATCTTTGATTATTGGCTTTATTATAGGGCTGGTTCCTTTCTTTCGAAGTTTATGGCGAAGATATGTTGATGCGATAAGGTTTGTGCCTTTAGCGGCAGTTACCGGATTATTTATTGCCTGGTTTGGTATTTATATGGAAATGAAAGTGCAATTTCTGGCTTTTGGTATTTTTGTTTTTCTTGTTCCGGTTGTCGTTCAGCGTGTTGATGAAGTAGCCAAAGTTTATTTGCAAACGTCGTATACACTTGGCGCAACAGATTGGCAAACAATTAGAAATGTGTACTGGCCAAGTGTTACATCCCGAATTATTGATGATATTAGGGTCTTAACAGCTATTTCATGGACTTATATTATTGTTGCAGAATTAGTTAACACTGAGGAAGGGGGGCTAGGTGCTTTAATTTTTAAAGCACAACGTTCCAGTAGATTAGATAAAGTTTTTGCCATACTTTTACTTATAATTGTAATTGGTTTTATACAGGATTTAATTTTTGCATGGCTTGATAAAAAGTTATTTGCTTTTAAGTATCAAACAAAAAACAGGCATTAAATATGGTTACATTTACAAATACAGAACGTGCGGATATACTGGAAATAAGAAATGCCAGTCATACTTATGATGGTGGTAAATCATATATCTTAAAGGATTTTAATTTGCTTGTTGAAGATAAACCTGATCAGGGTCAATTTGTTGTTATACTTGGTCCATCCGGTTGCGGAAAATCTACTGTGCTTAGATACCTTGCTGGTTTGCAGGCGCCAACGAGTGGTGAGGTTTTTATTAAAGAAAAACTTAGGACAAATGATGATCGGATTGGTATGGTTTTTCAACAATATTCTTCTTTTCCCTGGATGACTGTTTTAGAGAATGTGGAAATTGGTTTGAAATATAAAGGTGTTCCGGCAAAAGAAAGGCGTGAAAAAGCCATGGAAATGATTCAGATTGTTGGCTTAGATGGGCATCATAAAAAATATGCACAATACCCTAGTCTTTCTGGAGGACAACTTCAACGTGTTGCTATTGCCCGAAGCCTTTTGGTAAACCCTGAAATTATTCTTATGGACGAACCGTTTGGAGCATTGGATACAAACACTCGTTTAAAAATGCAGGATTTTCTAATTTCGGTTTGGGAAAAAGTACATCCAACCATTGTTTTGGTAACACATGATATTTCTGAAGCGGTTTATTTGGGTGATGATGTATATATAATGTCAACTGCACCAAGTAGTATTATTGAACATGTACGGATTGATTTACCCTTTGATCGTGACAAGGAAATAAAAAGAGATAAACGCTTTACAGAGTTGGTTTTTTATTTAGAAGACCGTATGATGAGCTTTGATGTGTAGTACAGCTCTCTGAGCTGTGCTTTTACCTCTGGATATGAAATTTTATTGTTAAACAAGTCCGATTTAATCTATCAATGTTAAACCTGGGTATCTGTTTTTAAAATATTCCCCTTTATTTTTATGAATTAAATAATTAATATCTTTTTCTTTTTTTATATGAAATGCTTTCAATACAGATTTTTTGCCATGTTTTGATAGGATTTTATTTATAAAAGTAGGACTAATCGCTGCATCTATTATTAAAGCATGAATAAACTCAATATCTTCATCTGTCATATTTTCACCTTCTCTATTTAATGCAGATTTCACACTGCTAAATTCTGATAATATTTCAAGCCCTTCGTTAATGTTAAAATAGACAGCAATTTCATTTTCACTATAAAGTAAATCTTCAGGTATATTATAGTTCGGTGATTTATTTTTAAGATTATGTTTTTTTTGGAATTTCTTAAACTCTTCATCAGATAATTTTTCATATTTAATTCTTTCCAATTTTTGAATGCCTGCGGCAAAATCCAAACCATTGGCAAATACAATAAAATCAGTGTCGAAGTGTTCAACAAATTCTTTATGCAATTCAATATTTCGTTTTAATGCTTTTGCTAAAAGTTGTTTGTCGTAACGATATACAATACTTGAAGTTTTTGTTAAGAAATCATCTTTGATTTCTTGTATCTGTTTTTCTGTAACACTATTAAAACTTTGTTGTGTTCCTGACCAATACCATTCTGTGCCGTACTTTACCGTATTTCCAAATACCAGATTGTTTACTTTAAATGGATTTGTTTTTCCCCCAATTATTATTTTGTAGTTTTTTTTATTGATAATATTTTCAGCATTTAGCTTTTTCCCTTGTACCGATTTTATTAGATAAAATGCAGCATGCCGCTCGTACCAGGTTTTAATATCATCTTTCTTGCTTTTTGTTATTTTTAGCAAGTCAGGTAATGAATCAATAATATTTAAGCCTGACCATGTTGTGGAAACTTGATTTATGAAATCATCAATTATAGGAATTTCTTCTTTTAAATTTTCTTGTTTCAGGTAAAGTTTAAAATTTTCACGAAAAAAATAAGATTTAGTACCTAACCAAATTAGTTTCTTTTTAACATCATATCCATCATAAATTGGTGCTTTTATAAAGGAATTAACATTTGAACCTTTAGGGAATCTATTGTATGTATTTAATATAAAATGGTTAATTTCAGTAGATAGGATTACCAAATCTTTATGTTGTGGCGAAAACACGAGATTTGGTTCAATCAGTGTATATACATTCCAAAGAAAATGTTGAATTCGTTGAATACTAAATTTGTCTTCTAAATTTATCTCTTTATTATTTTTGATTGTACATGGTAACGTAACATTAAATGTTTTTTTATTAAAGTCTTCGTAGGCCTTCCATATACCAATATCAAAATGCAAGTCCTCAAAAAACTCTACCAATAGGTGAGCAATTTTTTGAAATTGATCTTCCGTTAATACCAATGATTTATGATGAAATGTAATTGACGTATCTTTTATAAACTCAAATAAATCATTAATCAATGAAGTATATTTTTCATCATCTTTAGTCGAATATCCTTCAGGTCTGTATCGTTTAAATTCCATTGTTAATTTAAGTATAATTATACTTTTGTATTAATTTCCTCAGGGCAGAGTTCCTATTTAAAGTCACCTTCAAATACAAAACTATCCATATTCTTTCGCTCTCTGGGGCTGATTTCCATTTTCTCTAAATCTTCGTTTAAATCTTTAGCTTTACCAAGATAGCCAACGGCTAG
>JAOZNO010000031.1 GCA_029933755.1 Bacteroidales bacterium
AAGATTTACCAATAATAAAGAATGTACCATGTGCCCAAAAATTAAGTACAGCTTTGATTGCTTTTCGCAAATTAAAAATATCTAATAATATTATTATCAGCACATTTAAAAACGTAAAAGGATATAAGATTAAATAGGACAGAATTGTGTAAGAATAGAGTATGGAAATTCGCATGCTTATTTTTTAGAACAATTTCAAAATGACAATATACATTTTTTTGGAATAGTTTTCTTGCTGAGACTAAATAGGAAGGTAAATACTATAATAACAAAGTGGTAGAATCACTTTAACATTTGAAAACACCTTACAGAAAAACAAATACTAATCAGTACTTTTTTTAATAAAATCAATTACCTTTTTACTATCCTCAGCAGCATTAACAGCCATATCTTTATAAACTATTTTACTATTTTTATCAATAATAAAAGTCCACCTTTTAGTAGTTATTGATCTGCTTAGACTGATTTTACCACTACTTATTTCTTTTTCTATTGTACCACCAGCTACAATTGGAACTCCGAATTTCACAGCAATATCGCCACTAATATCTGACAGCAAAGTAAAATTTAACTGGTGCTCCTTTTCAAATATTTTAAGATTTTTAACCGCATCGCCACTTACACCAACAACTTCAACATCCAAATCATTTAATCTACTCTCAAAATCGCGGTAGCTGCAAGCTTGTTTAGTACAACCACCTGTTAATGCAGCCGGATAAAAATATACAACAACAAATCCTTTTCCATAATAATCAGATGAATTCCACAATTCGCCATTTTGATTATTTGCTTGAAAAGAAGGTGCTAAATCACCTATTTCAATATTAGATTGAACTATAGAGAAGGAAAAAGAAATGATAATACTAAGCGCAAAAACAGCAACTATTTTAAATGTTTTAAGATTTTTCATTATTATTATTTTATTTTTATGATTTTTCAAATTCTATAAACACAAAAATGATAATAAATAAAACATCATGCAAGTTGTTATTTAAATTATGTAAATTTGTGTTGAATATTTCTTTTACTAACCTCAAAAATCATTTTAATGCAAAAATCGCTTTTTATTTTGTCGTTTATTAGTGTAGCAATCATCTCTTTAAGCTCATGTAATATTTTTTGTGAAAAAGGTACAGGAAATACCACTTCTGAACTTAGAGAAGTTCTGGAATTTGATGAGATTGATATTAATGGACAAGCTACTGTTTTTATTGAACAGGGACCTAAAGTTAAAGTAGAGGTGCAAATTGACAGTAACTTACTGGAATTTGTTAAAACAAAAGTTTCTGGAATGGAATTAAAAATTTATGATGATAAATGCTTTGAAGAAGTAAGCAAATATGAAATACATATTACCGTACCTAAGTTAACAAAGCTTTATGTTGATGGGTCGGTAAGTATTGAAAGTGGAAGCCCTATAAAATCAAACAATTTGTATATTAAAACCAAAGGTTCAGGCAATATAAACATTGGTGTAGATACAGATGATTTAGAAATAGTTACAAAAGGTTCGGGTAATATGAAGATATCCGGTCGTACCTCTGACTTAGAAATTGATTTAGATGGATCAGGATCAATAGATGCATTTGGTTTGATCGCTAAAAAAGTAGATGCAGATGTTGAAGGAGCTGGTGTTTGTAATATTAATGCAAGTGAAAAGTTTTATGGTAATGTTGGTGGTAGTGGGAAAATATACTACAAAGGCAATCCAAAAAAAGTTAAAACAGATGTATCAGGTTCGGGATCGATAAAAGCCAAATAAGTAAGTTTATGAAAAAATTAATTATTGTCTTTCTTGTACTAATTCTTGGAATAGTTGTTTTATACTCCATCCCGACAAAAGTTCAATCTTTTGATGAAATTTACGAACAGAATGATGACATTTTATCATCCTTACAGGAATTTAGAAAAATACCTTTAAAAAAAATCAAAATTGAAGACTTAGAATGGAAATATATAATTTTAGGTAAGGGTGAAAAAACCATTCTCTTTTTACATGGCATGACAGGCACTTATGATGTTTGGTGGCAACAAATTAATTATTTAAAATCAGATTATCAGATTATTAGCCTAACTTATCCACCTATAAATAATCTAAAAAAAATGGGTAATGCCATTCTAAAAATTCTTGATAAAGAAAAAATAAAAAAAACACATATTGTAGGCAGCTCATTGGGTGGTTATTTTGCACAGTATTTAGCAAGTAATTATCCGGAAAAAGTAGAAAAAGCTGTTTTTGCAAATACATTTCCGGTTAATGACCAAATAAAAAAGGATAATAAGTATAAAGCATGGTTAATGAAAAATGTACCGGAATGGCTTTTAATGGCAGCAATGCGAAAAGGATTGTATAAAGATATTTTACCCGCCGGAAACAACTCAAAATTATTGGAAGCCTTTATGTTAGAACAATTTTCCGGTTCAATGTCTAAAAACCAGTTAATTGCCAGATATGAATGCGTTATAGATAAATTTGAACAAAACAGGGAATTAAATATTCCTGTATTGATTATTGAATCGAATAATGACCCTTTGGTAAAACCAAATTTACGTAAAAAACTAAAAGAAAAGTATTCCAAAGCACAGGTAATTACACTTAATAATGTAGGACATTTTCCATATTTAAATGTGGCTGATAATTATAATAAAATATTAGAATCTTTTTTTAGAACTGAGGCTGACACATTGTTCGTAGTAAATAATTAATAAATGCTCGTATTAAGTGAAATATTAAGAGCCCGTCAGACCGCTTGAGCGGTCAGACGGATAATAAATAGCATTTTGACATGAAGCATCAAATAATAAATATGAAGCATACACGATTCCGTTTTACCAAACTTAAGAATAATTCTTTTATACTTATTCGTGAATTCGTGGCTAATAAATTTAAAGCTTATGAAAATATCATCAAATTTTGACAGTGGAAATATTGAAGTAATATCAATAGAGAATCCTGAGAATATTCAATTGAAAATAAGAAAGGATACTAATTCTGACTTTTTGCAATGGTTTTATTTCCGTTTGGTTGGCGCCGAGGGCTATCCTTGCAAAATGCATATTGTAAATGCCGCCGAAACATCTTACCCAAAATGGGATAATTATGAAGCTGTGGCTTCTTACGATCGTAAAAACTGGTTTAGAGTACCTACTGAGTTCGATGGCAAAAACTTAATAATTGACCACATGCCTTTATACAATTCTGTTTTCTATGCCTTTTTTGCTCCTTTTACCTTTGACCAACACCTTGATTTGGTTAGTAAGGCGCAACAATCTGATTTAAGCGTTTTAAAGCATATTGGCGAAACCGTTGAGGACAGAAATATTGATTGCCTGATTGTGGGTGAACCCGATAAATCTAAAAAAAAGATATGGATTATTGCTCGTCAGCATCCCGGAGAATCAATGGCAGAATGGTACATGCAAGGGCTTATTACTCGCCTGCTTAACGAAAACGACCCTGTTGCCCGAAAATTAACTGATGTAGCTACTTTTTACTTAGTACCTAACATGAATGTAGATGGCAGCATACATGGTAATTTGCGAGCAAATGCAGCAGGAAGAAACCTAAACCGTGAGTGGGAAAAGCCTGACAAAGAAAAAAGCCCCGAGGTATTTTATATTCGTAATATGATGGACGAAACTGGTGTAGATTTATTTTTGGATATTCATGGCGACGAGGAGCTTCCTTATAATTTTATTAGCGGAAACGAAGGAAACCCCGGATACACTGACAAAATTAAAAAATTGGAGCAAAGCTTCATTAACGAATGGAAAAAAATAAGTCCTGATTTTCAGGATGAGTTTGGTTACGATAAAGACAAACCCGGAGAAGCCAATTTAAGCATAGCATCAAACCAAGTTGGTGAAAGATTCAATTGTTTAGCTTTAACCATTGAAATGCCTTTTAAGGATAATGCAAAAATGCCTGATCCTATTTATGGTTGGTCACCAAACCGGGCAGAAAAGTTGGGTGAATCGGTTTTAAATGTTATTTTGGGTATGGTTGATGAGTTGTAGTACAGCTCTCCTGAGCTGTGAAAACAGCAGTTTGAAAAACTCTGGTTCTATTACTCTATGAAAAGTAACCACTCAAGGAAGTTATGGTATTATTATTTAAAAAACAGCCCAGGAGAGCTGTTGTACATTATACCACTCCTTCTTTCTGCTTTCGTTTGGCAAAGTGTAGTGAGTCGCCCCATTCATTATAACCTAAATCATCACCGGCAATTACAATACGAGCTTCCAGGCAACTTGTACAATCGTCAGCACCCTCATCAATACAGGGTTTATTTTCGTAAAGCTGGTAGTTTTCACGGTTTATAGTGGGTGTAATATTTGGCATAATAATATTTGCGCCAACTTTCAGTGCTTTTTCTCGACCAATGGAATCAATAGCTTGTAATGCTGTAGCAGCAGCAATATTAATATCTTTCATCATAATCCTTAAAATAGCGATCATTTTCATGCTCAAATTAAATCGTTCTTTTAAGGGAAGCAATATTTCTTTATGTACAAATAATGGAGTGTCCTTATGTTCAATATATGGCCCCATACCAATCATATCAACATCAAACTTTTTAAAGAAAAGTAAATCATCAGCCATATCTTCATAAGTTTGAAAAGGCAAACCAATCATTACACCCGTACCAGTTTGGTAACCAACTTTTTTTAAATCATCTAAGGCAGCCAGCCTTTTTTCAAAAATATGTTTTTTATTTTCAGGGTGAATTTTGTAATAAAGTTCCTTATTGGTGGTTTCAATTCGTAATAAATAGCGATGTGCACCTGCATCAAACCACTTTTTATAGGTTTCAAGACTTTGTTCACCTAAGGAAATGGTTATCCCGATTTTATTATTGGTAATTTCCTTGGCTTTTTTTAATAAATTAGTAATACGCTCAATAAATTTAGCGTCATCTCTTTCGCCAGACTGAAAAACAACCGAAGCATATTTATTATCGTATGCAAATTTTACCGATTCAAGAATTCGTTCATCACTAATATCATATCGTGCAACAACCTTATTTCCAGCTCTAATTCCACAATAATAGCAATCTTTGTAGCATTTATTTGAAAACTCGACCAAACCCCGGTAATAGGTTTTTAAACCCACACATTTCTCTTTTACCTGGTTTGCCTTATTATAAATTAATTGCCTTTCCTTTTCATCAGTCTTCAGTAAATCAACAATGTCCTGCTTTGAAAAATGGTCTTTTTTAAGTATTTTCTGTATTTTTTTGCTCATTGTTTTTCAATTAATTGCATCAAGCTTGTTCTGACGCTCAAAGGTCTTTCAGACGCTTTGAGGTCTGCTTGAAGCATCATTTTATGATTAACTTGGTACCAGCCTTCAATACAAGCTCATAATATTTTGATGAAAAAATTATTGAAGACTTATATGCAAAATAAGTAATTATTCTACACTTAAACTATGAGAAAAATCAAGCTATTCTAATCCTTTGCATCTTGGCGAGTCACAAGACCAAGAAAAAGGTCCACAAAGTGTTATGACAACTTATCCGCCTAGCCGCTCAGAGCAGCTTGGCAGGTTTTAGATTGCATTTTTGATAACTTACTAACTGCTATAAGCTTGCACTAGTGCGTAGGCAACATAAAATAGCACTTAGTGCTTACTACTCATTAATTACACCCGAACCAATTAGCTCATCACCATCATACCAACTGGCAAACTGCCCGGCAGTAATTCCACGCTGTTTTTCTTCAAAAGTAATGTACAAACCTTCCTTTTTCATTATTAGCTTTCCTTTTTGAAGCGGTTGTCTGTACCTATGCCTTATTAAATATGCTCTCTCCTCTCCCACCTTCATGGTCAGGTCTTCCCTAATAAAATGAATTTCTTCTTTACGGATAAAAAGACCTTTACGGTATAAACCCGGGTGATCTTTTCCTTGCCCAACATAGATAATATTTTTATCAATATCAGTAGCAATAACAAATAATGGCAATGGTTTACCACCAATATTTAGGCCTTTGCGTTGGCCAATAGTGTAAAAATGAGCTCCTTGATGTTTTCCTACCAGCTCACCATCATTTTCTTCATAAATAAAAGGCTTTGAAAGCTCAGTAAGCTCAGAGTCGTTTCCGGTATAATTAACAGGTTTGTTTATATCATCATAATATGTTCGGTCTACTTCAATCACAATACCCTCTTTAGCTTTGAGTTTTTGTTGTAAAAAAACCGGCAGATCAACTTTGCCAACAAAACAAATCCCTTGCGAGTCTTTTTTATCTGCCGAAGCCAGCTTTAGCTTTTTGGCAATTTCCCTTACTTCCGGTTTTATTAAATCACCTAAGGGAAATATACTTTTTGCCAGTTGTTTTTGGTTTAACTGACATAAAAAATAGCTCTGATCTTTATTTAAATCTTTTCCGGCAAGGAGTTGATATATTTTCTTTCCGTCTTTTTCAAATTCTCCTTTACGACAATAATGACCGGTTGCAACAAATTCTGCACCCAATTTTATTGCTTCATCTAAAAAAACATCAAATTTTATTTCACGATTACAAAGTACATCAGGGTTGGGCGTTCTACCTTTTTCATATTCCGAGAACATATAATCAACCACTTTTTTTCGATATTGATCACTTAAGTCAACTGTTTTAAAAGGAATATTCAACTTTTTAGCAACCAGTTTTGCAAACATCAAATCATTATCCCAAGGGCAATCACCTGTTAATACACCTGTGGTGTCGTGCCAGTTAATCATAAACAAAGCAGTAACATCGTGTCCTTGCTCTTTTAGTAGCCAAGCCGCAACACTCGAATCAACCCCACCTGATAAACCTAATACAATTTTGGCCATTTTTTTCAATAATTAAAGTCACTAAATCAAAAATTAGTTAACTTTTTATTTTTCAATCAGTTAGAAACACAAAAGATAATTTTAATCTTTCAATTATCAATAGACAATAATCAATTAATACAGTTCCTTGCTTTCCAGAACATGAATTAGTTCTGAAAGCAGTTCTTTTTTACTTTCATCAATATTACTAACTATATTCTTTAATGCAATAATTGATTCTTCTGCAAGTTTAGCATCCAGTTTTTCTTCCACACTTTCAATAACCGTAAAGGCTTCAAAAGCTTCTTTAAAATCGGCACTAATAAATATTTGTGTAAAAACATCAATATATTTACTAAAATCAAGGCTTGATTGCCAGCAAACTGTCAAAAGTTCAGTTCTAATATTCAAATACTTGTCAGATTCTATTGCGCTAATTATTTTATCAGCAGCAGTTTGATATTTTAAATCATACAATAAGTTTACAACCGATTGTTTAATCTCATCACTTTTGTGAGTTGCCAATAAGTCAATTAAGTGCGGAATTAAATCTTTATTTCCCGTATTTCTTAATTTATTAATAGTAAATAAAACCTCTTTAGTATTATTACTTAATAATTTATCAATTATTAATTTATTTTTCTTTGATTCGCCCATTTGAGAAAATATTTTTTTAAATTGCAAAATTATAAATTCCTTTTTAAAATATCAACAAAGTCACCCATCATTGTGGAACTAAATACAAGAAATTCAATCATTATACAAAAAAACATGAATAAATATCAAGTTCTTAAGAAAATTCTAAATAGATAAATCTTTAATTGAGAAATTTGATACAAAACTGAACCACTCACTATAAAGGAAATGATTGAGCGAGCAAAGATAGCTTGTGAATACCATAAAAGAAAGTTTATAAACAAATGTCAGAGACTTAACTAATATTTAAACTAATGAAACACTCACCTAAACCCAAAACTATTTTTTCAATATTTTATTTTGTAATACTTTTCCTTTTCTTTGGTTGCGCAGAAACTGAAGTATCAGAGGATCAATCATTAATAGAAACAACACGTAACAACAAAGTATTGCTGGCTGTTAATGACGTTTTTAAAACCTTACCTTCTCCTATTGAGACCTCAAAGCTTATTGCTCAGTCAGATGTTAAATTTAACAACAAAATACTTAATCCGATTAAAAATGTACCATATTATGAAACAAGTAAAAGTCTTGCTTTAAACCTTGGCGTTTATTGTGCAGACATGAGTTATGTAAGTTATTATGATCAAAAACAATTGACACTGGAATATTTATCCGCAATTAAAACACTTGCAGATAATTTAGGGATTATAAATACAATGAATAAAAATGATATTTTAAAACTAGAAGATAATATTTTCAATCAAGATAGTATTCGAATTATATTAGAAGATATCTTTCTCAGCTCGGGTAAATATCTAAATGAAAATAATCAACCAGAAATGGCTTTATTAGTACAAATTGGAGGTTGGCTTGAAGGCATGTACTTAGCTATGCAATTAGCAACCCAATCAATTCAAATAAACAAAGAACTGGTAGATAGGATTATAGAACAACGAGAATCTTTAGACCTTGTTGTAAGTTCTTTAGAAAGTTATTCTGACTATGAGGTAATGTACGATGTTCATAAGGATTTGCTACAACTACAAAAAATTTATGACAAAACGATTATTTCTGAGAAGGATGAAATTACAGATAATTCTAATAATTTAGTTGATAAAGCCCAAGCAAATGTTACACCCGACATTTTTATTAGTCTCTATAAAGAAATAAATAAAATAAGGAATAGTTATACCCAGTAATTCCTAATATATTTTTGTCACAAATATAAACATTGACGGCACTCCGAAAAGCCGCTTAGCGGGTAATCTTATTAAAAGTAAGAATATATCATTCTGTATACCTGCTTATTACGAACCCGCTTAGCGGCTGAATACAGAAAAATATACTTTTCGGAGTAGACTCAACATTTGTTTATTACTTGAAAGCCAATTATCTCATAAAGGTAAAAAATAAAAAAATATGCAATTTAGACAGATGAAGTGGAATTTAGTAATCTATTTTTACTTATTTCTAAGCTTTTTTGAGCTAAACGGAATACAAGTAAATGCTCAGCAGGTAAATACAAATCGCCCCCGAATTGGGCTGGCATTAAGTGGTGGTGGTGCAAAAGGGATGGCTCATATTGGAGTTTTAAAAATACTTGAAAAACATAATATTCCTATTGATTATATAACAGGCACCAGTATGGGTAGTATCGTTGGTGGCTTGTATGCTATAGGCTATTCTGCTGATGAAATAGAACTTATTGCTAAAGATATTAATTGGACTGAAGTTTTTGAAGGGAAAATTAGTAGAAAGGTAATATCAGTAGAAGAGAAAAACGAAGCTGATAAATATTTATTGGAATTTCCATTTAAAAATGGGAAAATAGTTTTGCCAAAAGGTGTTATATCAGGACAAAAACTAGAAATGCTATTAGCAAAATTAACATGGTCGGTACACGGACAAAATGATTTTTCTAAACTAGCAATTCCTTTCAAATGTATAGCAACTAATATTGAAACAGGAGATGCTTACGTTCTTGATAGAGGTTACCTCCCGGATGCTTTAAGGGCGAGTATGTCGATTCCATCTGTTTTTGCACCTATTGAAATTGACAACAAATTACTTGTTGATGGCGGACTTGTACGTAATTTACCTGCATCTGATGTAAAAAAAATGGGAGCTGATATTATTATTGGCGTAAATGTTGGCTCTCCTTTATACAAAAAAGATGAACTAAATTCAATGGTTTCAATAATGGATCAGGCATCCAGTTTTAGAAATGCTATTTTAACTGAGGATGAAAAAAAATTATGTAATATTTTAATCTCTCCGGATATTACCGGATATAGTGCTGCAAGTTTTGATGCTATAGATTCACTAATAAGCAAGGGAGAAAAAGCAGCATTGGAACTGGAAAAAGAAATAATACAGCTTTCAAATAAGTTAAAAAGTTATGGCGAAACAAATGTAAGTATTAAAAGTCCGTCTTCATTACATTCTATATTTATTAACAATATTCAAATTGAAGGAATTAAGAACGTTTCAATAAAATTAATTAATAGTAAATTAAATATAAAAGACTCTAGCTGGGTCGATTTAAAAAGTATTGAAAAAGGTGTTGATCGTATTTTTGGCACAAAGTTTTTTGATAAAGTAAATTATCGAATTATACAAAAAGAAAATCAAAACATTTTGGTAATACGAGTATATGAAAAACCTTTTTCACGAATAAAAATTGGTGCTAATTATAATAATTATCTAAATGCATCTCTGTTGCTAAATGGTACTTTTAGAAATATCCTGGGTGAAGGTTCAAAATTAATTTTAAGTGGCAAACTAAGTGTTGCACCTGAAGCTATAATTGACTACTCCATTTTCACTAAATTAAAACCAAGTATAGGATTTAGAACCCGTTTTGAATATTTTAACCTGCTTGAAAACATATACCTACATAAAGATTCGGTTAACTTACAGTTAAACAGACATGATTTTAGAATGAAAATGGCATTGGTTTCCTCTTTATCAAACTCTGTTTACATAGCAATAGGTCCCGAAGTTGATTACCGAAGCTTTAATATAGTAGAATTTGACCAACAACAGTACTCAATTAATTTAAGTTATTTTAAGTTATTTAGCGAATTATTTATTGATACTTACGATAGAACAATTTATCCTAACAGCGGGCTAAGTTTAAATTTTAGAGCGAACTATATTATTGACGAACTCATTCAAAGTGATTTTTCTTATGATGAAAATTTCTGGAAAATTGATATTGCATTTAAAAGCTACCACCCAATAGGAGAAAAGTTTAATCTCAATTATGAATTATATGGTGCATCAATTTCAACAAGTAATATTTCACCTGTTGACAAATATTATTTGGGTGGCGACTTAATGTATAAGTCGTATATTTTTCCAATGACAGGTTTTCGTTTTATGGAATATGCAACAAATAATCTTGCAATTGGCGGACTAAATATAAGATTTGAACCATGGAAGAATAAGTTCATTTTAATTCAGGCAAATGGTGCATTTATTAATAATGACATTGAACAACTTTTTAATGCAAACGACTTTATTTTTGGGGCTGCCATAGGTATTGGAACAAGCACTATTATAGGGCCTATTGAAGCAAAAATTAGTAAAAACAATCAAAATGATAGAATCACGGGTTGGGTACAAATAGGTTACCATTTTTAAACAAACTGTAAATATCTAATAATCAATGCTTCATTAAAACAACTCTCAATAAACAATATTCAACTCAATCATCAATTATAAACCTCCATTTGTTTCCAGAGATTCTCAAACTCATTTTTAAACCTTCTGATTAATTCAGAGCTATCCGTAATTATCAAATTTTCCTGATTATATATGTTTGCACTACGTGTCCAGTTATAACTACCGGTTAGTAGCTCATTATTATCAACAATTGCAAATTTATGATGCATGTGATGCCGAGTCATATCCACCCTAATTTCAATTCCTTTTCCTGCCAGGTACGAAATATCTGAACCACGATCATATTGTTTATCATTATCGGTAATTAGCTTTATTTTTACACCACGCTCATGGCAATTAACAATTTGCTTTGTAATAGAATTATCACTTATCGTAAAAACACAAATTTGAATTGAATTTTCTGCTCGTTTCAAAAAATCAATAATCGTATCTGCACATTGGTTTTGTGGCGAAAAACACGAAATTTCATTCTTACTTTCAGATACACGAAATTCACTTATAATATTCAAAATATCTTCAAGCCAATCTAAATAAAATTGATTTATTGATTCTTTTACCTTTTCTTTTATTAATTGAAATGCTTTATGAGATAAATAATTTAAATCTTCCTGCTTTATAGCTTTATCTGATAATAGCTGTTTAAACGCTTTTTTTGACTCTTTATCAACAATTTGCACTTCAAATGTACCTTCAATTATGCTTATTAATTCTTTCATTGATTCCGATTTTAAATTATGTTTTATCAAAAACTAAAATTATAAGTAAAAAAAATATGTAAATTTGTTATTCTAACAAAATAGGTTCATCATCTGTTAGCAAATATATTATGTTAAAGACTCAGATATGAAACCAAGGTAAAATTAATATTTAATATTGAAATAAAAAAGTATGCAAGATATATATGAAGTTTTTAGTGGTTCATCAATTGATGCCAGTTTTATCAAATCATACCTTGAGGATAATGGTATTGGTTGCATTGTAAACAATTTATTAGAAAATAGTATTGGCGCAGGCTGGGTAGATCCTAATTCAGGTCAGGGCTCTACTGTATCAGTATCAGCTGAAAATTATGAAAAAGCTGAAAAATTGGTAAGGGTATATCTGGATAGTAGAGAGAGTGAATAACAAGACAGTTCAGTTTACTAAATTCTAGAAACATAAGAGAGACATGCCGTTATAAAAGTAGGTGTTGAAAATCAAGTTAAAATACAAATCAACAACCCATCAATCAAACATCTGTAAATCAACACATTCAATTCAAAAAAAACAAAAATATCTCAGTTTATTAAACAGGTTTATGCTTATATTTACATGCTAAAAACTAAAAAACCTTAACATGCAAACCAAAGTTAACCAGAAAGAACAGCAAAAATTTTTAATCGAATTTGGAAAACATTTAAGGCAACTTAGAAAAAGTCAAAATATGACACAAAATGAGCTTGCAGATAAATGTATTTCTGATATTAGTAAAATAAGTAACACCGAACAAGGCAAGTATGATTTTAGAATATCTTCTTTACTTATTATTGCAAATGGGCTTGGTATTACCATTGAAGAATTAATTTCATTTAAAGGAATAAACAACATAAAAAACAACATCCTACAAAGTATTAAGGTTCAGATTTAAATACTCTGAAACACTCATAACTATCTATTCTATATTAACTTACATGTAATTAGAGCTTAGTAATTGGTAATTAAAAACGAATGTCAATTTTATTTAATTACTAATTACCAGTATGCTAATCACTTGCCTAATGTAAGCGATACGGATATTAAAAACAACCAAAATACCTAAAATAGAGACAGTATTAATAATAACCACTAAGTAGAGTTTGTCTACT
>JAOZNO010000601.1 GCA_029933755.1 Bacteroidales bacterium
AAATTTCCAGTTCCAATCTTAGTTTAGGAATGCTGAAAAAAGCAAGATTTAGCCCTGAAAACATGGCCGATTGTGAGATAGAAATAGCGATTCCTATCCAGATTAAGATTTCCATTGCAATTATTTTTGTAATAAATAAGTACCAAACTTAACTATAGTTTTTGAATAAAAGTACCTTGAAGTATAATTATTATTTTATAGTTTTTAATGTTTGTTAACGGCAGTTTGTCTAAAAACCTAAACCAAGTCTCGGAGAGTCGCATATTTGATAATTTTCAAAGATACCTACCCGAATGCTTTCTTATTTTTCAATAGTTTTTAGACAGTCTGACACTTGGCTATGCAGCCGTGCGCCTTAATCAGACACACTTTCAAATCTACAAGTAGCCAAATTTATGATTTGGTAAATATAGTATTTTAAACGTCAACCTTTAGCTCATTCGCACCATAAAAACAATAAAAAATAGCGAATAAATCTAAAGATTTGGTGGTAATTTTACATTATTTAAAGTTTGCTAAAATAGTGATTATAAGCGTGATGTATAGCTTTTGTTATAGGCCATTTTTTATTTTCCATTTCTTATAATATCCATGAAGAACTTAATAATTTACGAGCGTTTTAAAATAGAGAGGAATCTCTGACTCAAAAATCATTTTTTCCTTTGTAAATGGGTGTAATATTGTAAGTGAAGCAGCATGAAGAGTAAGTCTTTTTATACCTTTATCTGTTCTTCCATACATTTTGTCACCTACTACAGGATGTCCCTTTTCTGCTAAATGAACACGAATTTGGTTTTTTCTACCTGTAAAGAGGTGTATTTCGAGTAGACTATATTTACCCGACTCTTTAAGTACTTTGTAGCCTGTTTTAGAAAATTTGCCTTTTATAGTATCCTTAACCGAATATATTCTATGTAATTTATTTTCTACAAGATAAGAAGTAATTATACCTTCTTTATCGGGTAGTTTACCATGTGCGACAGCAAAGTATTTTTTATTAAACTCACCCCAATTGTCCTGTAAATAACGTTTAACTTTTTCGTTTTTGGCAAAGACTAAAATGCCAGAAGTATCTTTGTCAAGACGATGTACTATAAAGACTCTGTTCTTTGATTTTGCATTTCCCTTCCTCACATAATCATTCAAAAGAAAATGAGCCGTTTTTTCTTTTTCCCTATCTGTACTTACTGTTAATAGCCCACTTGATTTACTTACAACAAGAATATCTTGATCCTCGTAAAGAATTGCAAGCCCCTTTGGTTCGTGTTTTTTAGAGGGTTTATTAAATGTTAGTCTTTTTTCATGCAAAATGATAATTCTTAAGTAAAATTATTAAATGGACTACGGTGGCAATATGACATGAAGCGAATTGCGAGTGATTCATCATCAAAACAAGATAAAGTTGGAACGGGATAAACCCGTTCCAAACATCAACTTTATCGCTTTTTGCTATATTGCTTGTTGGCAATAGTTATATATAGGAAAATCATTTATTTTGTGTATTTTTTTGATTTCAATATTGTTGGGTCAACTCCTTGACCTTGACTTGCTGCATCACCATAAATATAATAAATATCAGTACCTATTGATTCCAAACTTGTAGGATCGGTTCCTCCTGAAAAATCATCTGAGATTGTTTTCCATACAGTTCCATCAAAGACATTGATATAAGGATAATGCACTTCTGCTGATTCAGCTTTCATGCTGGAAACTATTAGGCTACCTTCAGAGTCAATAGTGAATGAGAATACACCAAGTTGAAACCATTCAGCATCATTAGGTATTATGTTTTCTACTGAAGATGTACTAGTGACACGATACACGCCGCCATCGAAGCTTGTGGAGAGTGTATTTGAGCTAAAGTATAGCTCAGATCCATTCTTATCTAATTGTATGTTAGTAAGGTTGTCTTGTGTCCACTCCAAGTCGTTAGTCCAGCTTGTTCCGTCAAGATGTTTTATGTTTAATACATCATCTTGCATATAATACAGATAAAGTGTTCCATCAATATTTTCAATTTTAGATTCAAAAATACTTCCTGTCGCAATTATACCACTCGCATCACCTCCGATTGTACCCCAAGCAGATATTCCATCCCATTTTAATACTTGTAAATTGTAATCAGGTGCTTGTTTTATAGCAATGTATAATTCATTATTAAAAACTTCTACGGATACGGCACTTGGACTGCTTGCCTGTCCTAAGTTATCAGGTGTAAGGTTTGAAGACCAAACAGAACCATTCCACTCATATACACATAATGAACCGCTAATCCCTGCCATATATGATTTATCTAAATTAACAGCAAAACTTGTTCTTGTAAAACCAATATCTGGGTCAGGTAATGAAGGCCATTGGGCTTGCCACAAACTTCCATTTAGTTTATATAAAGCCGGCTTCCCTATTGAATTTGCTCCCGCATCTATAATTGCCCCAATATACACTTCATTATCAACCACTTTAGTTTCTAAACTATGTATAAAGCCCGATGAAGACGAAACTACCTGTCCTAAATCTGCGACTGTATAATTTATTATTGGGTTGTCATTGTTTTGGGTATGTGCTCCTATAATTGTTCCTTTTGCTATTGAATAGAATGGTTCAAACCAGGTGTCAATACGATAAAAAAACGTTTTCCCCTGCAATTCGGGCAAATTATAAAAGTCATCAGAAAAAGCCCTATCGTGATCAACTTCGATTATTTTTTGATATGTTCCAAGCGAATCTTCGCTTCTATAGACATCAAAATGGATTTTAACGTCATTTAAAAAGCTTTCATTATTACCCTCGTTCCATCTAAGAGAGTTTGAATATTTCTTTACAGTAATTTCAATTTCTTCTACAGGAATAATATCATAAGCATAGCCTTCTTCAATTACAGAATATTCTGCATCATCCGGCCAATCATTACGAATCCGATATTCGAACACTTTACCAGGTGGCATACCTTCGTTACCATATCCATGTCTGTCAAAAAATGGCTCCCCCGTTCCGGTTATTTGTTGCCAGTTTTGAGTCCCTTTTTCTCTTCGCTCAACTAAAACACTTCCAACATTAGGGTCTTTTTCGAAATCTATAAAAACTGTTGCAACTGAAAATCCTTTTGATGCGGTAAAGCTTTTAGGTTTTGGATTGCCTGCTTCTTCTTTTTCACAGGAAAACAATACTAGTAAAAGCACAAATGCGTAATTTATTATCCTTTTCATATCTATATAATGTTATTGATTCCTTGTTCTAATTATTGCGTAAAGTAGAGCCTGATAGCTCCACTCATATTTTTACAAATATAAGCAAAACTATCAGAACCCCCTTCATCAAACCACGTGAACTTCTCACTCATACGGCTTACCGATAGAGTTCTTTATTGAGCTTTATTCACCCCTTTTCATATTAATTTTATGGTGTTCATGAGTGCTTCGCAGTTCGCAAGGG
>JAOZNO010000602.1 GCA_029933755.1 Bacteroidales bacterium
ACTGTTTTTGTTTCATCATGCCAATCCCTTCATTTGTCAAAAACACTTGTGTGTTTCTTATTCTGCATCGTTATTATTAAAAAGCATTTTTTTATAAAGATTTTAAATGCAAAAGAAGGATTTAAGACATTAATATGTTTATAACTTTTTGCATGCTTTATTAATTAATATGATACATTCGTTTTTGAGAAATTTCAAATAAGCAATTGCTGATTTTTAACAAAATCTCGATAATGTGATGATAAATAGAACTGACATACGAATTGCAGCAGATCCGAAAAGAGTGATTCCATTGTTTTTGGATTTAAGTGAAAAAGAGAGAATTGAGCATATTGTTTCAAAAGTTTTTTCATTAGATGATAATCGAGTTGATAAGTTATTAACAGATGTGTTAAATGAGTTTGAAGGAAGGCATAGCCAGTTTAAAAGTGTGATATTAAAGCATTTTCAGAATGTTGAAAGTGAAATTTCACAAGACCAAAAATTTTCTTTAGCACAAAAATTATTAATAGGAACTTATTTTACGAAAGAATATTCAGTTGAATCAGCCGCATTGTTTAATCCCTCAATTATTGCACATCCTGATCAAAGTGGATTGAAAAATGGTGAGCTGCGTTTTATAATGAGTTTGAGGGCTACGGGTGAAGGACATATATCATCAATTGAATTCAGTACAGGTATTATTTCTGAAAAGGGTGAAATAATTATAGATCAACAAGCATCGCATTTGGTTTGTTCATACCAGGTTAATGATTTAAAATATCCGAAAAGCTTTATTAAAGAACGTGCAAAGTTCTATAAAAACTTTAATTATTCACTTTTTGATTATTTGCCTGAAAAATTTTCAAAATCTGAAGCATTTAGTTTTATTGAAAGTTTAAGAAATGGCCGTGTAGCGCAATTTGAAGACACAAAAGCGGCCTTAAATAATATATTTGATATTAATTATAATTTAATATTTGAAGAAGACACTCCTATTAACAGTAGAGTTATTTTCCCTTCAGCCGAAGCAGAGTCAAAAGGAATGGAGGATGTACGCTTTGTGAAATTTACTGAAGAGGGTGAATCCAGATATATTGGTACATATACTGCTTATAATGGGCGGGATATTCGTGTTCAGTTTATTGAAACAATAGATTTTAATTCTTTTAAAATACGTTCACTTCATGGCAATGCGGTTTTAGGAAAAGGCATGGCTTTATTCCCTGAGAAAGTGAATGGGAAATATGCCATGATTGGTCGTCAGGGTGGTAAATGCATTACAATTATGTATTCAAATGACTTATATTCGTGGGATACATATAAGATTATTCAGCAGCCCGAACGTGAATGGGAAATGACCCAATTAGGTAACAGTGGTAGTCCGATAAAAACTGCGCAAGGTTGGTTATTGCTTACACATGCTGTGGGGCCACTTAGAAAATATGTAATTAGTGCAACATTGCTTGATTTACATAATCCTGAAATTGTTTTGGCAAGTCTTGATCAACCACTTATAAGCCCCAATAGCAGTGAACGTAATGGATATGTTCCAAATGTTGTATATACTTGTGGATTTATACAACATGTTGATAATCTGATAATTCCTTATGCAATGTCTGATAGTATTACTGGTTTTGCAACTGTTAATATTGACATACTTATTAAAGAATTACTTAATAATAAGCGGGCTAAATAAAATACTGGTTTTTGGGATACCTAAACTATAGCTGAATACTTATTTTTTGCCAATTATCTGGCCTGTTCCAAACTTCGTTTGTTTATTACTAATGAACCGGATATTTGCTTCATTAAACCAAGCTTTAATTTCACCTTCTGAATAAGTCGTGCCAGATTTTGTTCCTACCAGCATATTTATAGCAAATATAGCACCTCGTACCGGCCTTGTTTTATCATCGTTCATAATAAAATCATCTATTAATATTCGGCCATTGGGATTTAATGCTTTAGCACATTTTATGATTAGCTTTTGATTTTCTTCAAAAGAATTACTATGTATTACAGCTGATAGAAAGATTAAATCGTAGCCACTTCCAATATCATCTATTAGGTAATCACCAGCAATAGTGCGGATTTTACCTTCAAACCCTTCCTTTTTAATATAGTCTTTCGTCAGGGGAATAACATTGGATAAATCAAAAACGCTTGCTTCTAAAGTGTCTTTCCTTGCTTTAAATGCCATGGCAAAAATTCCCGAGCCTCCGCCAATATCTAATATGGAATGAACTCCTTCTAAATCTATATTTTGTACTGTAATAGGTGCAGTTTTTTTAGCGCGATTATGCATAGCACCTATAAAATTCCTCAACCAATCATTCTTTTTGTCAATTATTTGTGTTTGATGTTTTACAGTTCCGGTTTTTACAACCTGAGTTAAGGCACTCCATGAATTCCATAAATTAATACTATGTGATATTTTTGAAAGATAATCGGGTTTGCTTTTAACCAAAAATTTTTCAGCGATGGGTAAATTGCTAAATTTTCCATTTTTCTTTTCTAATAACTCCAGCGCGCATAAAACATTCATTAGTTGTTCTAATGCTTCAGGGTCTATATCCTTGTCTATTGCAATTTCCTTTGCTGATTTCTCACTATTACTTAAAAGTGTAAATATTTCCAACTCAAAAGCTGTGAATATAATCCTGCTTTTTTGGAATCCATTAATCATGCTATTTAACTCTTCCTGATCTATTGGCTTCGTGCTTTTTTGTTTTAACATTATTATTTAATTAAGATTTCTAAAAGTCCTTGTTGCAAATTTACTTTTTCAATGATATCTAAAATGTCTTATGATATTAATTATATTGTTGTAATATCCTTAGAATTAGTTGTTTGGCTTAATTTGTTATAGTGGTGTTCTGCCAGTAAGTTTATAAGCATATCGCCTTTTTTAATATATGTTCTATGGCCATCTGTACGGTCTACTTCACAATAAATATATAATCTCAGTTTTGAAAGTGCAACAGCACTATGCCACATACCTATTACATTGTCCGTTAAACTAAAACTCAATTTTCCTGTTTCGTTTCTAAGCTGTTCTCTATCCTCAAAAGTAAGATTAAATGAAGAAAAAGAGTGGTCGCCATTTTTTGTTATTCCTTCGGATAAAGGGTATTGCCATAAGCTGAAAATACCATTTTTAATTCCGTTTCTTGTTTTGCTAATTCTAGGCGGTGTTTCCCTGTCAAAAGTGTCTCGATAAATAAGATTCCAGTTAATGTTGTTTGTAATAGACATTAATTTAGTTTTCGTGCTAACAATAATTACGTTTAAATAAATTTACTAAAATAATTTCATTTTGAAGTGAAAAACGATAAGTATTCTAAAATACAGATAGTCATTATTTTTATGTGATGGAAACATTTTTGCATTTCAGTCATTTTTTTCTATTATTGTATGAAAGGATTTGTATTGGGTA
>JAOZNO010000603.1 GCA_029933755.1 Bacteroidales bacterium
CCCACCAGTGGGTTTAATTCCCAGATGCTTGCATCGTACAAAATAAATTCTTTCCAATTTATACCTCGTGAGCTTGCTCCGAGCTTATTGATTTATTAATTTTAATAAAAAACAAAATTATGAAAAAAACATTTCTTCTGTTTTGGGTTGTATTTTTTAGTCTCAATATATCTGCTGATCCTATTGATGAAAATACAGCTTTAAAAGTGGCTAATAATTTCTACACGGTACGCTTAAAAAAGGCTGTGTCAAATTTTACTTTGGCTTATAAATGCTCTTCGCAAGCCAAAAGCACCAATAAAAATGCACAACTTGATGAAAAAATATATTACTATGTTTTTAATGCTGGTGATAATGGCTTTATTATTATTTCGGGTGATGATAATACCTATCCTGTTTTAGGATATTCAAGTTCAAGCAGCTTTGATGAAAACAAACGAGCAACGAACTTTGTAAAGTGGATGGAAAATTACAAGCAACAAATTCGCTTTGTAATAGAAAATAAAATTCCTGCTAGTGAAGAAATCAAAGCCGAATGGAATAATATTCTGAAAGGAGGCCATATAGATAAAAACACAAAAGCCGTTAGTGCCTTACTTACAACAAAATGGAGTCAAAGTCCTTATGTTAATGAGCAATGCCCTTATGATGATGATGCTGGTGTAGGCAATGGTTACCATGCTGTAAGTGGTTGTCCGGCAACAGCAATGGCGCAAATAATGAAATATTGGGAATATCCGACTCAAGGAAAAGGTTTTCATTCATATAATCATGATAAATATGGAACACTTTCGGCTAACTTTGCGAGTACAACTTACGATTGGGCTTCTATGCCAGACGTAGTAAGCTCACCAAATAATGCAGTAGCTACTCTAATGTATCATTGTGGAGTAGGTGTAGAAATGAATTATGGACCACTTTCAAGTGGCTCTTATGTAATTCTTGCCTATACGCAAAGTCCTGAGCAGTGTTCTGAATATGCGTATAAAACCTACTTTGATTACGATGCTGAAACTATAGAAGGTTTAATGAGAGAAAATTATACAGATGATGCTTGGAAGCAGATGTTAAAAGACGATTTAGATGCAGGAAGACCTATTCAATATGCCGGTTTTGGACAAGGAGGACATACTTTTGTTTGTGATGGTTATGATGCAAGTGATTATTTTCATATGAACTGGGGCTGGGGTGGTTACGCTGATGGTTTCTTTTTACTTGATGCCCTAAACCCGGGCGCTGGAGGAACTGGCTCTGGTGCAGGAACATATAATAATGGACAACAGGCTATTTTTGGTCTAAAACCAGCTAACCCTGACGATGGAGGCGGCGGAACTACTACTGGTTATGATTTGAATTTATATAGTAATATTACTGCAAATCCATCGACGATTTCTTACGGTCAATCTTATACAGTAAGTGCTGATATTGCAAATTTAGGCGATGCAAACTTTTCTGGTGAAGTATGTGCTGCTTTATTTGATGAGGAATATAATTTTGTTGAATTTATTGAAACACAAGCAGGTCAGGCCTACGATTATGGTTCTTATTATTCGAAAACCTTTAGTACAATAGGTATGCTTTCTGCATTGCCCGGCGATTATTTTATTGGCCTTTTTTACAAAGAGACGGGCGAAGATTGGATAATTATTGACAAAGGTAGTTACACACAACTAATTCCGTTTACGGTAGAAAATATTGATGATATTCGACTATATGATGAAATGATTGTGAGTACTACGGACGTAACGCAAAATGAAGCTTTTTCTGTTACTCTTGATATTGCAAATTTCAGAGCAACAGATTTCTCGGGTAGCTTTTCTGTAGATTTATACAATATGGATGGCTCCTGGGCAGCAGTAGTTGAACAAATGGATGGAATGAGTTTAACAACTAACACTCATTATACTAGTGGTCAAACATTTTCGACAACAGGTGTTGATGTTGTTGCCGGAACTTATTTATTGGCTTTACAGTATTATGATACAGATCTTGCTGATCCTGATTGGGCTTTAGTAGGTACGGGTGATTATACAAACCCAATAAAAGTTACGGTTAAAACACCTGCTTTAGTTGCCGATGCGTACGAAGATAATAACACAGAAGCCGATGCTTACGACTTATCTGCAGGTTTAAAAGCCAGCGCAATACTAACTACTGGCTCAAATATGCATACGGGCGAAGATATTGATTATTACAAACTGGATTTGCCTACAGGCTACAATTATACTGTAGATGCTAGAGTTCACGATAGTTACAATAGTGGAGATGGACAAACATATACCAATGACGCTAGTTGGACTTACTTGTATGATGGAGTCTGGTCTGATGTTTATGATGATGTAATGCCTAATACATTTACTGTTACTAATGGAGGAGTTTTAATATTTTCCGTGTCACCTTATTTTATTGGTGATAAAGGAACTTATCTTTTTGATATAAAGGTTGCAACCGATGGTGTTAATGCCGTAGAAGATATTGATTTTTCAGAAAATATTAAAATATATCCTATTCCTGCAAAAGATTATATTACAGTTGATGTTAGTGAGTTTCAGCCAAAAGTGAAAAAACTTCATTTTACTAATGTTGGTGGACAAAAACTAAATATGGACTTCAACTCAGATGAAAAAATAATAAAATTACCGCTAAGTAGATTAAGTAGTGGCTTTTTTATTCTTTCTATAGAAACGGACGAAGGTGTTGTTCAGAAAAGGGTACTAATACAAAAATAAGTTTAGTGTTTGTTCAGGAATAAAGTTTAAATGTAAAGGTTATTTTTTGACAACCACTCAGAAAGCATGGCATGGATATTTTACAAACAATAAGATTTATATAGTATAAGAAAGTTTGTAGAAAACCTTGCCATGCTATTTTATAAATAATGATAATACAAAAAAAATGAGAGTAATATTTATATTAACAATTGGTTTTTTATTTGCGTGTAATACTCAAAAGAGCCTAGAAACTTCAAATTCAAAAATGCCCAGTCCACCGGTTTATATTTATAAAACGGTAAATGATTATTTAGTAAATGTTCCTGTTATTTTGTCGGAAGATAAAAAGCAAATTGTCTCATATCCCGCTCCGGGTGATTTAATGATTGGAAGTAAATTGTCGGTTCCTACAAAATTAGCCAATGGTTATTTGCTGGATAATCGAGGGATTAATAAGAATGTAGCATTTTTAAACTATTCATATTCTGAATATTACAATTTGAAAAAATCCCCTTCAATAGAGGAGTTAAAAAGCAAAATTAAAGATTCAAACCCTTTATCTGAACTATATTATTGTGGTAAAAAGTCTGATTTTAAAAATATTGAAAAGGAATTAAATAAAATTATAAAGGAAGAAGGTTTAAAGAAATTTAAAAAAATTAAATAGCGAGTTTTTGTAGATACAGAATATGGATTTAGTTCAACA
>JAOZNO010000604.1:0-3083 GCA_029933755.1 Bacteroidales bacterium
CATTTCCTAATAATTTAAATTTAGTGTTGGTGTATTCTTTTGTAATCTCTGCTTTGTTTTTTATTTTATTATGTAACATCAACAAGCTATTGTCTATAATCTTATGAATGTCACATTCTACCATTTTAGAGCTTTGCGCACCACTGTATTGGTTTAAGCAAGTAACTATTCCTGTAGCGCGTTCTACACCAACATTAATTGCATGTAATAGTGGTTTTACATTTTCTTTATGATTCTCAAGTTCATCATCAAAATAATTTTCAAGGCCAAATAATCCTCCCTGAATAAAATTGAGTGGATTATTTATTTCATGAGCCACACCGGCAGCCAAAACACCTAATGAGGCCATTTTTTCAGATTGTATTAGCTGTTCTTGTGTTGTTTGAAGTTCTTCTACAGCAGTTACTAACTCCTCTTTTTGATGTGCAAGATTATCATTAGTTGCATGCAATTCTTCATTTGCCTGTTCTAATTCTTTCGTTTTTTTGGCAACCAGTTCTTTTAAATGATTACGGTACATTCCCAATTGTATTTCATCCTCTTTTTTTTCATTAATATCCCTAATTACTGCAAGAACTCGGTCATTACCCGCAATATTTGTCTTTTTTAAAGCCACCTCTATCCAAAAGTATTCACCATTTTTCTTTTTTGCCTGCCAATCAAATACTTGTGGTGTACCTTGAATTGCTTTTTTCACATACTCGCCAGCATCCTCAGCGGTATATATTTCCTTTCCTGAACTTAATTCAGCAATATTAATATTTTCTATTTCAGCTTTTTCATAACCATACATTTTTAACATACTGTCATTCACATCCAGTATTTTACCGCTAAGGTCATGAATGAAAATGGCGTCGGTTGAAGAATTAAAAATTTCCCGGTAATTACGTTCTTGTTCTGTGATTTTTTCATTACTATGTTCCAAATTAGCAATAAAATCCATATGAGCTTCATTATACTGTTTCATTATAACTACAACAATGAAAGAAACAATGGTTAACAGTAATGAATTTATTATCCAAATATTAACTGTTGATGAATTTTGTAAAAGATCTACTTCAGGCTCAATAATACCAGAGATATGCAAATAACCCACAAATAAGAAACTTAAAATTATCAGGACGTATATAATTACTGTTTTCCTTAATGAATAAACCAGGAAAGAATAGAAGGGTATAACAATTATAAGAACCTTACTATCAGCATAAACACCCAGTTTAAACAAATCGCCAATAATAAGAAGGAACAGTCCTGAAACAATAATTAATGATTTTATTTCAATAGATATTCGTTTACGGTAAGCTGAAATAATTAAAAAAACAGCAATGATAAAGAAATCTATGAGATAGGATAATTTATTACTGGATTCTGAAAAGTTAATAAATCCGAGTAAATACACTATTAAGCCAAGTGCAGAACCAATAAACAGGGTAGAGTTTATTACTTTTGTGGTAATTTCGTCAATTTGTTGATATGATTTTCTTTTTTTCATAATTCATTATTAACCTATATGCTGTTGAGTTATCACTTTTTTGTAAAAAAACTAAATATTTGGCTGTTAAGCTATAATATCTGATTGTTCAATTAATACTTCTTAAAGCAGGAATCATCTGATTCATCAGACATATCAAGAATGATTGGTTTTTTCTATATTGGATTTGCTGATTTGTTTATGGGTGTCGTTTTCTTAATTTGTTTATTGGTTTTTTGTTTATAACCAATATAATTAGATTGTTGATTCTGTAATTCATTGAATTTAAAAAATGATATCAGCTCTTTAAGTTGTTCTGCCTGTGCCGATAATTCTTCTGAGCTACTGGCCATTTCTTCTGAACTGGATGCATTTTGCTGGGTAACATTATTCAATTCAAATATGGCATTATTTATTTGATCCGATCCACTATTTTGTTCATTACTGGCTATGGTGATCTCCTGAACCAGTTTTACTGTTTTATCAATTTCAGGGATTGTTTCATTCATATAAATACCCGTTTTTTCTGCTGATTGTACGCCGATTTCTGATAACTGGTTAATTTTATCAGCAGCCACTTTGCTTCGTTCGGCAAGTTTTTGTACCTCAGAGGCAACTACCGCAAACCCTTTTCCATACTCACCTGCACGTGCAGCTTCAATTGCAGCATTTAATGCTAGTATATTTGTTTGAAATGCAATATCACTAATTACTTTTATCTCATCAGCTATTTTTTTAATGGACTCAATGCTTTCAGTTGCTGATTCACTCAACTTATTTATCCCCTCAGATGCCTTTAAAGCAATTTTTTCTGTTTCTTGCGAATTATCAGCATTTTGTTTAATGTTTGAAACCATTTGCTCCATAGATGCCGAAACCTCTTCACTTGCAGAAGCTTGTTCATTAGAGCCCTGGGATAATTGTTGGGCTGTACCACTTAACTCATTACTGGCCATCGCAATAAATTCTGAACTACTTTTTACACCACTCATCACATTTTTTAAGTTTTGGGCTAATAAAAATATACCCTGACTCAACCTCCCGAGCTCGTCTTTACGACTCATTAACTCATCATCTGAATCAATATCTAAATTACCCTTGCTCAATTCTTTTAAACTACCTAGTAAGTTATCTAAAGGTTTGCGAATTAACTTATAAACAGGATAAACTAAGGAAAATATTACGATTATACCAACAGGTAGGCTATACATCGATTTATATTGATCAGGAAAGGTTGCTGCGATTGTTGTGTTGGCCATAACAAATAATACACTAACAACCCAAAGGCTTACTATTTTAAATAACATACTATCTTTAAACATTAACCTTAATACAACTATTCCCACAACAGAACCTATTATGGTTTTAATGGCAAGTTTTATAAGAACTGCTTCCATTTTATTTAATTTTTAATTTGATTTATATTTTTAAATATTATTCTTTCTAATATTCTATATTAAAGCTTCTTCAAGAAGGTTAATTTTTTCTATGTCTTCAGTAAAAAGTATGTAGTTCAAATCCATTAGTAGTATAAAACGATCATTCTGTTGCTAGGTTCCATTAATATATGATGCCGCTTGTTCTGCTTTTTTGTGGGCCGTAATATCTCTGA
>JAOZNO010000604.1:3093-3412 GCA_029933755.1 Bacteroidales bacterium
GCTAGAAAAAGAGGATTTTTCTGCATTTAAAAACCAAACCTAAAAACTATTCGTATTCATATTTTGCAAATTCCTTATTTTTTTGTTTCTAAACTATCAGGGAAAGCAAATTCCTTATTTATTACCTGATCAATTGTATCGAATAAATTTTTTGCAGCCTCCGGTTTAGACACAAAACCTTGAAAGCCTGCACTAACAATATCTAATAAATATACTCTGTCCTGATGCATGGTTATGGCTACCATTGGTAAAGAAGGATGATCGAAATTTATTCTTTTTGCGGCTTCAATTCCATTTATTTCCGGCATATCAATATCAA
>JAOZNO010000605.1 GCA_029933755.1 Bacteroidales bacterium
TAAACTAATAACCATTGCCTTTACACCTGTTTCAATTGTTTTTTTAGGTACGGGCGCATAATACGATGAATGTAAACCGGGTAAAGCTGATCCTAATTTACTATGCTTTTCTATTGTTTCTTTTGAAACGCTACCCAATCGCAACATACATAAAGTAATTTTTTTATCTGTACTGCCATAAGCATAAAAATCTTCAGCACCCATGCTTGGTTCTTGCTTTACAATAGCTGTTTCGCCCATTCCTTTTTTAAGTACCCGGGCTATTTTTTCTGTTAATTCCGGATTATTAATTCCCGGCGGCAAGCTTTTATGTACTTCAACAACAGTTGGATACTCACTTTCGCTTAATCCCGCAGATTTGGCAACACCATCACAAACCCTTTTGATAGAACTTATCATTTTTGCTGCTACTTCGGCAGAATAACTTCTCAATGTAAGCATCATGTGCACATCATCGGGTATTACATTGTGTTTTTTTCCACCATGAATTGCCCCCACGGTTACTACCGCCGGATTTAATGGCGATATTTCACGGCTCACAATAGTTTGAAGAGCCAAAATAATTCGTGCCGACAATACAATAGGGTCAATTGATTGATGCGGATATGCACCATGTCCACCATGTCCGTGTACTGTAATTTCAACGGAATTCACTTTTGCCCAGGCGGGGCCGGGTATATATCCTATTTTCCCTGCTTCCAGTTCGGGACTAACATGATAGGCCAGTGCTATTGAGGGGATCGGGATTTTTGAAAATAAATCATTTTCTAACAATACAGCAGCACCACCTAATTCTTCGGCAGGTTGCCCAAGCATAACAAGCGTACCGCTCCATTTATCTTTCATTTTCGACATCAGTTCAGCAATACCCGTAAAAACAGTCATGTGCATATCATGTCCACAAGCGTGCATTACACTCGTTTCCAAGCCATCAAGTGTATCGGTTTTTGTACTTGCGTATGTAACTCCTGTTTTTTCAAGTATTGGCAAGGCATCCAAATCGGTTCTGTACATAATTACCGGGCCTTTGCCGTTTTTTAACACCCCTGCAAATCCGTATCCGCCAATATTATCAATTATCTTAAAACCAAAAGATTTTAATTTTGCAGAAAGCAATTTAGAGGTTTCTTTTTCCCTGTATGATAGTTCAGGGTTTTGGTGAAGATGCTTGTACAAATCTATTTTTGAACTAATTACTTTTACTAGCTCTTTATCGATTTGCTTTATAAGGTTTTTTTCCTGTGCAGAAACAAACTGAAAGCTCAGAACTAGTACGGCAATAAATACTATTTTTTTTATCATGATTTTAATAAATTTTATTAGTAATGAATAATACTAGAATCCTTTATTGCTTCAATATTGTAATCCTGTAAATTTTTATGCTTGTCTTCATTCTGTTCATTTTCCAAGCACCAATCACTACTTATATTCAGCTTGACTTTCTGTAAATCTATATCTCTTGATGATGAACCCAGCATTATTTCAAATTCCCCCTTTTCAACAACAAAATTCATATCAATATTCCAAAAAGCAAGTTTTTCGGATGTTATTTCAAAAGTTACTGTTTTAATTTCACCAATTTGTAAATAAATTTTCTGAAAAGCTTTTAATTCTTTCACCGGACGTGTTACCGAAGAAACACAATCACGTATATACATTTGCACCACTTCGTGTCCAGCATAATTTCCTGTATTTTTCACTTTTACGGAAATGTTTACAGTTTCGTTATCCTTAATTTCTACTTTTTCTAAGTTTAACTCAGAATATTCAAAACTTGTATAACTTAATCCAAGGCCAAAAGCAAAAAGCGGGCTTACATCATTAAAAAGATAACCCCTACGATCGTTTGGTTTGTGATTGTAATACGCAGGAATATGCCCTACTGAACGTGGAAACGAAATTGGAAGTTTGCCACAGGGATTAAAGTCTCCAAATAATACATCGGCAACAGCACCACCTGTTTCTTGCCCCAAATACCAACACTCCAGAATTGAAGGTGCATTTTCATTCACATAGTTAATGCTTAACGGTTTTCCATTAAATAATAAAACCACAACAGGCTTACCTGTTTCGAGCATTACTCTAACCAATTCATTCTGAGAACCTACCAGCTCTATGCTTGGCCGGTCGCCTAAGTGTTTTTCGTTCCATGCTTCGCGCGAGGTAAGTTCATTACCACCAATTGCAAGGATTATTACATCTGCTCTTTCCGCTATTTTTATTGCTTCTGCAATCTTCAGACTATTTTCTTCTTTATTGGGCAGAATTACCTCATCGGTTGCTTCCCAATCTCCGGGTTTTGTAATTTCACAGCCCTGGGCATATAAAACCTCAATTTCTTGTCCCACTTTTGCTTTAATCCCATCTAAAACAGAATCGTAATATTTTGGCTTTCCGCTGTAACCACCAAGTAAAACTTCATTGGCATTAGGGCCTATCACAGCAATGGTTTCAATATCATTTTTATTTAACGGAAGCAAATTGTTTTCATTTTTCAGCAATGTAATTGCCTCACTGGCAGCCTGTAATGCTAATGGTCTGTGTTCTTGGCTTCCGGCAAATTTTTCTGCATAATCAGGGTCAACATAAGGCTTATCAAATAAACCCAACCGAAATTTGTATTCAAGCAAACGACCTACAACTTCATCTACTTTTGCTTCCGAAATTCGTCCTTCTTTTACTAATTCTGTAATATTTGAATAACATTCATCAAGCGGAAGTTCAGTATCAATTCCGGCAATAAATGATTGAAATGCGGCTTCTTTTTCATCTTTTGCCACAAAATGACGCTCTTCTAATTGTTTTACGGCATAATAATCAGACACTACAAAGCCCTTAAATCCCCACTCGTCACGCAAAATATCTTGCAATAACCATTTATTTTTATGTGAAGGGATGCCATTTACCTCGTTGTACGAGGCCATAACCGACATGGCATTTGCCTTTTGGATTGCTTCTTTAAATGGTGGAAAAAAAACTTCACGAAGCACGCTTTCCGATACATTTACAGGGGCACAATTTGAACCGCCTTCGGGTTGGGCATGAGCTACAAAGTGTTTTAGTGTCGCAATAACATGTTTATTATCAATTACTTCATCGCTTCCTTGAAAACCTTTTACTGCTGCCACCACCATTTTGCTAACCAAATAGCTGTCTTCACCGTAAGTTTCTTCTACTCGCCCCCAACGTGGTTCACGTGCAACATCGGCAACTGGTGTTAAGGCATGATGCCCACCTCTACAACGGGTCTCTTCGGCAACTAAAGAAAACACTTTTTCAATTAAATCAGGGTTCCATGTTCCTGCCAAAGTAATTGGCTGTGGAAAACAAGTAGCATCTTGCACCATTTGTCCGTGAAGGCATTCTTCATGAAAAATAACAGGAATACCCAATCGTGTTTCTTCAATAT
>JAOZNO010000606.1 GCA_029933755.1 Bacteroidales bacterium
ATGAAAATCATTTTGATATTATTTTTCTTGATGAACACATGCCCGGATTAAGTGGACTGGAAACTCTTGATTTAATAAAAAGTGTTTATCCTACCATACCTTTGGTAATGGTTACCAAAAGTGATGAAGAAGATATAATGGACAGGGCAATTGGTGCCAAAATAGCAGACTATTTGATAAAACCTGTTAATCCAAAACAAATTTTGCTGACAATCAAAAAAAATGTTGATACCAAACGTTTAATTACTCAGAAAACCACAATGGATTACCAAACAGAGTTTTCAAAAATTAGTATGCAGATTAATGATTGTAATAGTTTTCCGGAGTGGGTTGATCTATACAAAAAGCTTGTTTTTTGGGAGTTGGAGTTAGAACAATCAGAAGATAATACCATGGATGAAGTAATAAAACTTCAAAAACATGAAGCTAATAATTCATTTGCAAAATATATTAAACGAGATTATGTTAATTGGTTTAAAAAAGATGCTGTAGAGCGCCCCTTATTACCAATCGATATTTTTTCGCAGAAGATATTTCCATTTTTGGAAGAAGAAAAGACTGTAATGCTTATTATTGATAATCTGCGCTTTGATCAATGGAAAATCCTGCAACCTGTAATTCGTGAGTTTTATCAGCTTGAAGAAGAGACTATTTATTCAAGTATTTTGCCTACTGCCACGCAATATGCTCGAAATGCTATGTTTGCAGGCTTAATGCCTTCAGATATTGTAAAACAATATCCTGATTTATGGATATACGATGAAGAGGAGGGAAGTAAAAATCTTCATGAAGAAGTGTTGCTTCAACATCAAATGGACCGACTGGGAATTAAATCAAGTTTTTATTACGATAAAATATTGAATAATAAAGCAGGTGAAAAACTTGTTGATAATCTATCCTCTATTTTGGAGAACCAGTTAGCTGTTATTGTTTATAATTTTGTTGATATGATTTCGCATGCCCGAACAGAAATGCAAATGATACGGGAATTGGCAAACGATGAAGCAGCATATCGCTCCTTAACGCTTACCTGGTTTGAGCATTCATCATTACTTAATTTGTTAAAGGAGCTAAGCAGTAAAAAAATTAAGGTGGTAATAACCACCGATCATGGTACCATACGTGTTAATAATCCGGTTAAAATAATTGGCGATAAAAAAGTAACCACAAATTTAAGGTATAAACAAGGTAAAAACCTTAATTATAAACAAAAAAAGGTTTGTGAGATAAATAATCCGGAAGATATAATGTTACCCAGGTCATTTGTAAGC
The DNA here is from genome assembly GCA_029933755.1 of Bacteroidales bacterium. Taxonomy (GTDB): domain Bacteria; phylum Bacteroidota; class Bacteroidia; order Bacteroidales; family NBLH01; genus NBLH01. Next base: position 1,272 of record JAOZNO010000606.1, read on the forward strand.
TCAAAATATGTTTTTGCTACCAGTAGAGACTTTTTTGCCTACCCGAATAATTATAATTATTATGTGAACTATTTTAAGAATACTTTTCAGCATGGTGGAATATCACTTGAGGAAATGCTTATTCCTCTTATTGTTTTAAAACCTAAATCTGCATAGATGAAAATTGAAATTGAATCGTTGGACAAGCTACCAGATACAGCAGCGAAGATAATTAAGCAGCTAAATTTAAAAACTGAAATGCAGGTTAATAACTGTGTTGCTTTTTATGGTGAAATGGGTGCAGGAAAAACTACCTTAATAAAAGAAATTTGTAAATTGTTAGGTGTTTGTGATATAACAAGCAGTCCGAGTTTTTCATTAATAAACGAGTATCTGAGTAAAGAGGATAAAAGTATTTTCCACTTTGATTTTTACCGGATTAATGATATTGAGGAGGCTTATGATATTGGTTATGAGGATTATTTTTATAGTAATTCATTATGTTTTATTGAATGGCCTGAGAAAATAGAGAGTCTCTTGCCTGAAAACCATACAAATATTAAAATCAACATATTAGATAATAATATAAGAACTGTTGAGATATTTCAATGAATATAATTTGAAATTTGCTTTGTAAAGTTTAATTTTGAATGAATTAATTAGAGTTTGTCTATAAAGTCCGACTTCTACGTTGTTGCTCAAAATCTAAATCCTCAAATACACTAGTATTCTGCGGTTTAGATTTATCACACGCCTTGAATTCGAACTTTCTAGTTCAAACTCTCGACTTTATGGACACGTACTAATTAGGTTCGATTGCAAAAAAAAATAAAATGGCTCAACTTCACGATTCTTCATCATTTTCAATAAGACAGCAGCAACTTTTCCCCCAAGAGGAGATGTTGGAAATAAAAAAGAAAAGAAAAGAACTGTTAATTGGTATTCCAAAAGAAGATGGAGTGTATGAAAACCGAATTGCACTAACACCGCAGGCAGTTCAACTTTTATCAAACAATGGGCATAAGGTTTTATTTGAGTCTGGAGCCGGTAATGGCTCAAATTATAGTGATTTAGATTATAGTGAGTCCGGAGCAGAAATTATATCCGATAAAAAAAGAATATTTCAGTCAGAAATTGTATTGAAAATATCGCCTTTTAGTAATATGGAAATAGAACTTCTTGAAGATAATCAGACTGTTATATCAGCTTTGCATTTTTCGAGCCAATCAAAAGAACAGGTTTATGGATTAATGAAAAAACGGGTGAAAGCAATTGCCTTTGAGCATATTAAAAATGAACCAGACTATTATCCCATAGTTAGATCAATGAGTGAAATTGCCGGAAAGCTATCCGTTAATATTGCTGCTGAATATTTAAGTAAGCAACATGGAGGAAAAGGAGTGCTTTTGGGTGGAATAACTGGAATATCTCCTGCTGAGATTATAATTGTAGGTGCAGGTACGGCAGCAGAACATGCTGCGAATGCTGCTCTTGGCTTAGGTGCGATGATTAAAGTTTTTGATCATTCTATATATAAATTAAGAGATTTCCAACATCATGTTGGTAAACAAATATTTACTTCAATTATTCAGCCGTATGCACTTACGAAGGCACTAAAATCAGCTGATGTTGTTATTGGTTCATTAGGTATTGATGAAAAAGCAAATAGATATGCCATAACTGAAAACATGGTGCAACAAATGAAAAAAGGTACCATAATTATAGACTTAAATGTAGATAATGGCAGTTGTTTTGAAACATCAAGACCAACAACACATAAAAACCCGGTATATGAAAAATTTGGAGTTATTCACTATTGTGTGCCTAATATTGCATCACGGGCTGCCAGAACTGCTTCAATAGCTTTGAGTAATATTTTAGCACCTATTATTTTAAAGATAGGTGATCAGGGTGGTATAATGAATTTGTTAAAGGCAGATAGGGGAATTAGAAATGGAGTATATATTTTTAATGGTATACTAACAAATCAAACGATTGGAAATGGATTTGGGATAAGCTCAAAAGATATTAATTTATTAATGGCTGCTTTCTAAGGTAATTGTAACTACTCAGCCACCTAATTGTCAAAAAAATGCCACAGATTCACAGATTTTAAAACAAGCAAAGCTTATTTTTCTGTGAAAATCAATAAAATTG
>JAOZNO010000607.1 GCA_029933755.1 Bacteroidales bacterium
TAACCAACATACACTTTAATTAATTACACACTAAGTTTGCAGTAATACCATATTTAAATATTCTCTATTTAAGTGTAAAAGTTTTAATAAGCTTAATATCTCTTGACGATGCACCAATTAAAACATTAAATTTTCCTTTTTCAACTTTCCATGTTTTGTTTTTCACATCATAAAATGCTAAATCCTTTTTAGTGATTTTAAAAGAAACCGTTTTGCTTTCACCGACTTTTAAGCTAACACGAGCAAACCCTTTTAGCGATTTAACTTCACGTTCTACACTGGCCTTTTTATCGCTGATGTATAATTGAACTACTTCATCACCATCCATTTTGCCTGAATTCTTGATAGTTACTGATATTTCTAGTGTGTCGTTCTGAGTAACTTTTGTTGAAGATAATTTCAAATCAGAATACTCAAAAGTTGTATAGGATAAACCATATCCAAACTCGTAAAGTGGTTCAATATTTTTCTTGTCAAAACCCCGGTATCCAACAAATATTCCCTCTGTATAATTTGCAGAATCTCTTAAGCCCGGGTAAGTTCCATAAGCTGGGGAATCTTCCCATTTTTTTGGGAATGTTATGGGCAGTTTGCCAGAGGGATTTACATTACCAAAGATAATATTTGCCAATGCATTGCCTCCTTCCTGTCCGGGGTAAAAAGCTTCAATTATAACGGGTATATCATTAGCCCAATCATTTATAAGGACAGGATTACCGCCATACAATACAGCTACAATGTTTTTATTGACTTTAGCTACATTTTTAATCAAATCAACTTGAGCTTGAGGTAATTTAAGGCTTGCTTTATCTGTACCTTCGCCTTCCTGGTCAATACTTAAGCCCAGGCCCATAATTACTAAATCTGAGTTTTTGGCAAGTTCAACAGCTTTTTGGCTTACAGGCCCCGGCTTAAACTCTTCCATACCAAGTATACAACGGCAGCTTCCCCAATTTTCATAAAACTCAACTTTTAAGTCGTAAATTTCATCTTTCTTAAATTCAAATTGTGTTATGTTGTATTGACCCGGTATTTGTGCTGTCCACGAATTAATAACAAGCTGCTCGTTTAAATACATACGCACACCATTATCGGCTTTAAGTCCAATATCGTACCAACCGTCGCCAGGTGAAATTAACCTACCAGTCCAACGAGCCGACCATTCATCAGTTTTAACAACCTTCGGATTTGGCGAACCTCCTTTATTGTCACGGGGACTTCCATAACCCCAGTCAAAGTTTAATTGCTGTTCTTTACGGCTTAAAGCAGGTTCTCCTTTAAGGTCTCTATTGTTAAAATACTCAGCCCAAACACCCGGTTCATCGCCTTTTTCTTTGGGTAGCAATAACAGGGATGAAGGAAGAACAGATAAATCCATTTTTGAAACAGCAATCCCTCTTTCAAATTTAATATTGCTGCATTCCCCGTATAATTTTTTGACACCATCCTGAATTGAAATAGCATAGTGTCCCGGATTGTCAGCACTTCCGCTACCTGTCATACGGGCAATATTGCCGTATGGACCTATAATAGCTATTTTATTATGATTTTCTTTTTTTACAGGTAATAAATTAGCCTCATTTTTTAATAACACAATACTTTTTTCAGCTACTTCTAAAGCTAATTTTCTGCGATACTCTGTATTCGTTTGTCCTCCATAACTTGCAACCGATTCATCGAATAATCCGGCTTTGAACATTACACGTAAAAGTCGTGCAACTTTATCATCAATTATAGATACGGAAACTGTTCCTTTTTTTATTTCAGCAAGTACCGATTCATAATCCATTACTTTTCCTATGGGCATCTCTAAATCCAGACCGGACAGCAATGTAGGCAGAGTGTTATGTGTTCCGCCCCAATCTGAAATAACGGCACCGGTAAAACCTAGTTTCTCTTTTAGTATATCATTTAAGAGATATTTATTTTCGGCTAAATATTGTCCGTAAACCTTGTTGTAGGATGACATAACCGTCCATACATCAGCCTCTTTAACAGCGGCCTTAAATGCAGGAAGGTAAATTTCGTGTAAAGCTCTTTCGCTAAGATTTACATCAACGCTCATACGGTTCCATTCCTGATTGTTTGCAATATAATGTTTTGCACAACTAACAACATTTTGACTTTGAATACCTTTTATAAATTCCACACCCAATATTGATGTTAAATATGGGTCTTCGCCAAAGGCTTCAAATGATCTTCCGTTAAAAGGTGTTCGGGCAATATTTATGCAAGGTGCTAAAAGTGTATTGAATCCCAGGTTACGAGTTTCGGCTCCCATGGATATACCAATTTGCTTAACTAATGATTTATCAAAAGTTGCAGCAAAATTTATTGTTGCAGAATAGTTAGTTGAATAGCCTTTTCCTTTTGGTCCAAGTGGTCCGTCGGTCATTATCAGTTGGGGAATATCAAGCCGAATATTTTCTTTTGTCCTTGATTGAAAATCCAAAGCTTGTATTATTTCATTCGGGCTATCAGTCTTTGCATGAGAATCAGGTGCAACCCTTTTAGTTCCAACACCCCTAAGCATATCAATCTTCTCATCAAGGGTCATGCGGCTTAGTAAATCCTTAACCCTTTGCTCAGTAGTCTTATTTATATTCTTGTAGGTAGGTAATTGGCTTGCGTCTTGTGCAGATAAATTTGTAAGAATAAATGATAATAGAAATCCTAATAATAAGAGTTTTGGAACAAAGATTTTAAAATCCTTCATAAGCTATGATCCTTGAATTTAAAATATTTCCAAATTTACATTATGGAGGATTTAATTACTTCATACTTTTTGATTTATATACGTTATAATTTAACTGTTTTTTAATAATATAAGGTTGTCGTTTAGGTTTTTTTGGAAATGAGAATAGACAACGAGATTAAATATTAAGGGCTAACGCTTGAGTAAGACCCCAAACCCCTGAAAGGGGCATAAGCTCAGAGCATAATAAAAAGGTCTAAACATTGCTCAGGCTTTTTTTCATTAAGCCCTGCGGCAAAGTCCCTGGGGGATTTAGTGGTCATTATTTGCAAAAATGAATTTAGATAAATATCACAGAACATTTAAACCAGAGCCTAGCGAATACATAACAAGCTGACATACAGATTTATACATTTTGCTTTGACTTAGGTTTAAAATAGAGTATATTTTTTATATATCAGTATTTTATTCCTTTTGCAAGTAATTAGTATATTGGCAATTAGTAATTAAATAAAATTACCTTTCATTTTAATTACCAGTTACTAATTTTTTAGCCTGAGCTTAGCCGAAGGGCTAATTACCTGTAAATTAATACATAGTATTAGCTTTCATTATGTTAGCTATATTAAACCAGAGCCAATAACAATGATTAACTTAGACTATTTAAAAACCACAACTGACAACGACAAAGAA
>JAOZNO010000608.1 GCA_029933755.1 Bacteroidales bacterium
TTTGTCCACAGATTTCTCAGAAATACGCAGATGAATCAGAAAGGGCTACTTCTATATGCAGGTTTAGTTTTAAAGCTTTAACTATTTTTATTTCATTTACTGTTATAGAAGTTTTTTTTTGAGAAGCTTTGTGTAATAACTATTGAACAAAGTTACAGAAAGAGAGGATCTTATTTTAATAACCCTACATCTCAGAATAAAATTTAGCCGATTCATTCAATATTTGTACTTTTACCACAAAGCAAAATATGAAAATAAATTATTAGTATGAAAATGCTGGCAAAAAGCTCTGTTTTCCTTTTTATCATACTTATCTGTGCAACACCGGTTTTAGCCGATGATATCTGGACTGAAACATTTTCAATACCTGAAAAAGGCTATTGGGGTGGGGGTAACGACATGAGTGGAATTACTGCATGGACAATTGATGCCTCAGCATGTACACTTACTGATGCTTCTGATTACATAAAAACCGTAGCAACAAGTGGTGGCAGAATGGAGGCAAAAGATATTGACGGTGAAGCTGTTTGGACTTCAGAACTAATCGATATTACAGGCTACACAAACATTGTTCTATCAATGCTTGTTTCAGAAACCGGCAGTTCAACGAATGTTTTAAAGTACGTAAAAGTTTATTACAAACTTGATGGTGGTATCGAAACCCTTTTTGAAACCAATGGTGAAAATATAGGAAATTTCGGCAGTCTAACGGCAAGTCAAGCTATTGCTGCCGGTACGAACATACAAATTGTTGTACGGATAAATAATCCAAATACCGGAGATGCAACTATTTTTGATAATGTTACTGTTACCGGTGATCCACCTGATATTTACCCACCAAACTTGGTTTCAGTTGCTACGGTTGATGCTAATAATTTGCTGATAAAATTTGATGAAAGTGTAGAACAAACTACTGCTGAAAATATTTTAAACTACACGATTGATAATTCAGTCGGAAACCCTCAAACAGCAGTCTTAAATGGAGCTGACCCAACTATTGTAAATTTAAGTTTTGCAAACCCATTTGCAAGTAGTCAAAATTATGGCTTAAACATTACAAATGTTCAGGATCTTAGCGGAAATGCTATTAATGATACACTTGCATATTTTACATACATTCCCTTTGTTGTAAATAATATTTTTGTTATCAATAAAAATGAATTAGTATTGGATTTTAGTCGAAACTTAGATCCGGCTTCCTCTTCAATAATTGTAAATTATACTATTGATAATGCAATTGGAAACCCTACAACAGCAGTATTACAAACCGATAACAAACAGGTGAAACTGAGTTTTTCTACTGATTTTATTACTGATACTAAATTAAATCTGCATATAGAAAATCTTGAAGATGAAAATAATATCATTATGGACAATAAGGATACTGCTTTTTATTGGCATATACCGGTTCCATATGATTTAACTATTAATGAGATTATGGCAGACCCTGTTCCATCTGTAAATCTGCCTGAATATGAATTTGTAGAAATATACAACAAAACCGATTATGCTATTTGCCTGCAAAACTGGAACTTAGTTGTTGGTGCTACGGCAAGAACTTTTCCTTTGCAAAATATTCAGCCGGGTGAATATTTGCTTATCTGTTCACAATCAGCACAGGCTGAACTTGACATCTATGGAAATACAGTGGGCATTTTGGCTAATTCTGATTTAATTAATGCGGGCAAAGAACTGGCTTTACAAACAAGTGAGCAATTAACTATTGAGAGCCTGAATTACACAATAGAATGGTATCAAAATGAGGATAAGGATAATGGTGGTTGGTCATTAGAACGAATAGACCATGAAAATACATGCGGAAAATTAAGTAATTGGCAAGCATCTGAAGATGTTTCAGGAGGAACACCCGGAAGGCAAAACTCGATATATAAGCCAAATATTGATCTTACAGCAGCAAAACTTACCGGAATTAATCTGTTTTCTTCAAGCGAGTTAATACTAACATTTAATGAAGAGCTAAAGCCGGAAATGGCATCAGAAGTTTTGAACTTTTTGCTTGATAATGCAATTAATCCGACAGCATCATTCCTGGGTGGTGAAAAACAGAATATAATCCAAATTACTTTCCAAAATGAATTTAGCATTGGTGAAAATAGTTTAAGAATAACTAATATTGAAGACTTATGCAGCAATTCTATTGGCATATTTGATACTACTTTTAGCTATTATCCGGGCAATGAATTTGATATTCTGATCAATGAAGTCATGTTTGACCCTAGTCCTGAACCAAATGTGCTACCACCAGCTAAATATATTGAAATTTACAATCAAACGGATTTGAATATTGATTTATCAGACTGGGCTTTGCAAATTGATGATCATATAAAACATTTCTCTGATATACAGCTTGCTGCTAAAAGTTACCTGATATTAAGTGATGACGATGAAGCTGATTTGTTTTCAAACTATGGGCAGGTATATGGTATTTTTTCATCAAGCAATCTGGGTTCTTCACGGGGGCAAATTAGCCTATTTAATAGAAACAACCTGCTTATTGATTACCTGAACTATTCCGCTGATTGGTATGGTGATTCTGACAAAAATTCTGGTGGTTGGTCACTTGAAAGAATAGATTACTTAAACTATTGTGGATTAAACACAAATTGGTTAGTTACAGATGATTATAAGGGCGGTACGCCTGGTAGCATAAACTCGGTATTTGTAAACAAACCGGATGAAAGTGATTTTGAAATAGTAAATATTAAGGTTTTATCTTCATCAAAAATTGCGCTGCAGTTTTCAAAAAATATAAAAGAAGAACAAGCACTCAATGTGAATAATTATTTGATAGATAATGGTCCGGGTAATCCAATATTTGTAAATTTTTCAGATACCAGCCGTAGTACAATTATTTTACAGTTTGCAAGTCAGTTTACGGATGCTTTTGTACACACATTAAGTGTTGAGAACTTGCTGGATTATTGTGAAAATAGTCTGATTTTACCACAAAAAGAGTTTACATATTTTTTAATTAACCCTGAATCAACTTATGCAGAATCTAAAACCCTGGTGAAAGTTATTTTTTCTGAAGAAGTGGAAATTGTTACTGCTCAACAAACAGAAAATTATTTAGTTGAACCCGATATAGGCAATCCATTTAAAGCATATAAACATAATACCAATACAAATGTGGTATATTTAGAGTTTGACATCCCTTTTGAAAATGGAAAAGAATACACGGTTCATATTGAAAATGTTAAAGATTTGAACGGGAATGCAATAAGAGCAGCTGAGCTTGGTTTTAGCTATTTTGAACCCATATGGAATGATATTGTTATTAATGAAGTTTTATTCAACCCTAAAGCAGGGGGTGTTGATTTTGTTACGAAGCCTTTTAATCATAAAGAGTTGAAAGCGCGGGTGAAA
>JAOZNO010000609.1 GCA_029933755.1 Bacteroidales bacterium
ACAAGGTAAAATGGCTTATCTTGAAAACTACTTTGATAAACGACTTGACCCACGCCTGCTGGTAGATGATGCAAAATCAGTTATATCTGTATTGTTTAACTATTATAGTGATGATAAACAATTAGATCCTGAGACACCAGTTATTTCAAAATATGCTTATGGGAAAGATTATCACTATGTAATAAAAGAGAAATTAAATCAACTTTTTGATTTTATTAAGGCTCAGAATGAAACTTTAACAGGTCGTGTATTTGTTGATTCAGCACCAGTATTGGAACGTGCCTGGGCAAAAAAGTCAGGTTTAGGATGGATTGGTAAAAACGGACTACTTATTAATAAAAAGATTGGTTCATTTGTTTTTATCGCCGAACTAATTATTAATCTTGAATTAGATTATGATGTGCCAATTAAAGAGTATTGTGGAACTTGCACCCGTTGTATTGATGCATGCCCAACGAATGCGATCATTGCAGATAAGGTAATTGATGGGAGTAAGTGTATCTCTTATTTAACTATTGAAATGAGAGGCGAAATACCATTAGGATTTGAAGGAAAACTTGAAAATAGGTTTTTTGGATGTGATATTTGCCAGGATGTTTGTCCACACAATACTAAAGCAAAACCGAATGAACATGAAGGTCTAAAACCAATACAAGCCTTACTTGAAATGAATAAAAAGGACTGGAACGAATTAGATAAAACACAATTTAATAAACTTTTTAAATTTTCACCCTTAAAAAGAACCCGTTTTGAAGGCTTAAAAAGGAATCTTGATTTCATAAAAGAAGAATAAAAAAGATCATTTCAAATAGTCATATTTAGTAAAGCGATAACTGTCTGTGATTTAATAAGCCTGAATAAATTAAATTCTACATAATAAAACAAAACAGGATTTCTTCGTATTTCAATTTTGATATTTTTGGTGTTTTCTTTTAAAATTATCGAAATTAATATGAAACATATAAAACCAATATTTGGTATCTTATTTATTTTACTAATTGATATTTCGCTTGTTGCACAAGATACTATTATGGAAAAATCACCAAAACAATACACATTTGCAGCAGCTTATCGAAGGAATATAAGCTCAGACTTTGTAAATGAGGCTGATAATGGATTTAATCTCACTGCTGAAATCGCATGGAAAGTGTCAGGATTTCATAAAAAAAGTGCCGCCTACTTTGGAGTGCCTCTAGGGTACAATTATTCTTTGGCTAATTCAGAGAGTGACCAAAACACATCAAGCTTATTTTACGGGTGGATTGTAAGACATGAAATAGGTAGAAATAAGAAAGTAATTCCATTTTTTGGTTATGGTTTGCTACTTAACCAATTTAGGATAGAAAATACTGAAGGAAGTGTTTTTGGTCATCAAACCCGATTTGAGTTTGGACTAAATAAACATTTAAAAAAGAAAATATGCTTATTTGCTAAACTAGAATATAGTTTTGCCCGTTTCCCTAGTTTAGGTAATAGTTCGAGTAATAAAGTGCATTTTATTGAAGTGAAAACAGGAGTCAGGATATAAGAAATCTTTATAAATATAATCTGATAATCATTAATTATAAAATCAAGTAGAATGGAAACCACTTAATTAGGGTTTTAATATTCCTTTATCAGGTAAAAAAAATATGCTTGCCAAGATTAAATTATTACATTTGCAGGGTGATTAACTATTAATTTTTGAATGTCTTCTTTAAAAAGAATAAAAGAACCGATAAAGGACGAAATAGCAGAGTTTGAAAGGTTTTTCAAGAACTCAATGCGTAGTAAGGTTCCTCTTCTGGATATTATTACTAATTATATCATAAGACGAAAAGGCAAGCAGATTCGTCCTGTATTTGTTTTTTTATCCGCAAAGCTTCATGGTGAGATTACTCAATCAACTTATAATGCAGCAACACTTGTTGAATTAATGCATACAGCAACCCTTGTACATGATGATGTAGTGGATGAATCGTATCAGCGTCGTGGATTTTTTTCGATTAATGCATTATGGAAAAATAAGATATCGGTTTTGGTTGGAGACTATTTGCTTTCTAGAGGCTTGCTTTTAGCTGTTGATAATGAGGAGTTTGAGATTTTGAAAATAGTTTCGGGTGCGGTAAAAGAGATGGCTGAAGGTGAATTATTACAAATAGAAAAAGCCCGTAAGATAAATGCCGATGAAGAAATTTATTTTGAAATTATCAGAAAAAAAACGGCTGCATTATTAGCTTCCTGTACTGCTGCTGGTGCAAAATCTGCCAATGCAAGTGATGAAATTGTTGAGAAAATGCGCTTGTTCGGTGAAAATATTGGTATTGCTTTTCAAATTAAAGATGACCTTTTTGATTATCAAAAAAATAACAATACAGGTAAACCAAGTGGTAATGATATACAGGAAAAAAAAATGACTTTGCCACTAATCTATTCTTATAATCATTCTTCAAAAAGTAGACAAAGGGAAATTAAAAGAACTATTAGCAAGCATAGCACAAATAGTGAAAAAGTTTATAAGATTATTGATTTTGTTAATGGAAATGGTGGAATACAGTATGCCGAACAAAAAATGATGGAATACAAAAATAAATCACTTGAAATATTAAATGAATTCCCTGATAGTGAAGCTAAAGCTGCCTTAATTGAGTTAGTGAAATTTACCATTGATAGGAAGAAATAATAGACTCCGAAATTTCCATTTTTAATATCTAATTTATGCAAAAAAAAGTACACTTTTTATTATCAATTATATTTTTTTCCTTAACTTTTAGTTCTTGTCAAAAAAGCACATTGCCGGCTGAGGAAGAAGTAGACAGTCAGGAGCAGTTGGTGTTTGCTACACTTTGGTTCAAAGAGTCTGCTGAAATGCATGCAAGCTATTTGCAAAACTATCATCTTGCAAAGCTAATGATTGATAAAAACATAGGTGCAAGGGAATCTGAGAAAAAACCAGCTGTAGTTCTTGATCTTGATGAAACAGTACTTGATAATAGTCCCTACCAGTACAAACTTATTGTTAGCCAGAAACCTTATACATCAAAGACATGGACAGAATGGGTAAATCTTGCAAAAGCAGAAGCTTTGCCCGGTGTGCTTGATTTTGTTAATTATGCAAAAAGCAAAGGTGTTGAGGTCTTTTATATTTCAAACAGAAAAGCTCCTGATCATTTAGATGCGACCATTAAAAATTTAGACAGTTTAAATTTTCCAAATGCAGATAAAGAGCATATATTTTTAAAAACAACAAGCAGTAATAAAACTGAAAGGCGGAATAAGGTTTCAGAAGAATATGAAATTATCCTTTTTATTGGTGATAATCTTACTGATTTTTCAGAAATATTTGCTAACAGGGGTGATGATATGGGGAAAACCATTGTTGAAAAAAACAAATCTCTTTTTGGTA
>JAOZNO010000610.1 GCA_029933755.1 Bacteroidales bacterium
ATCATGCGGTAACATGTGGCAAATGAAAACAATTAAAAAATAAACACATGAAAAAATGGTTAAAAATACTTCTGATTACATTAGGTGTTATAGTAGTGATAATTATAGGCATATTATTCTATTCAATAAGTGCGATTGATAAAACACCATATTTTGAATCAGAATACTATACTCATACTATAGAAAGACTAAATAAAGCAATTGCTGATAGAGAAAAGACAAATGGTAAACTACAAGCAGGCTTTGCAAAAGTTAATATCACACCAACTATTGTTAAGGGTACAGAAAATCCAGACAAAGGTGAATTTAAAACAATTAAACTATCCGGCTTTGGTGATGGCAAAATAGCAACAGGTGTACATGACTCTTTATTTACAAAAGCAATAGCGATTAAGGTAGATGGTAGTCTTGCTGTACTTGTTAGTTCTGATTTATTACTTATGCCACCTGAGGTAGCTGAAAGAGTTGGTGAAAATCTTGAAGATCAACAAGGTATAAGCCGCAAACAGGTATTCTTTGGTGCTACCCATACACATGCAAGCATCGGAAATTCTATTCCGGGCTTTGTAGGTAAACAGTTTGGAGGTGAATATCAACCAGAAGTGGTAAATTGGCTAAGCAAACGCATTACCAATGTAATCTTAAAAGCCATTGCCGATATAAAGCCGGCAAAATTTGCGTCTTCATATGTTCATGCACCTAATTTGGTTCGCAACCGTATCATTGGAAAAGCTGGACGTTTAAATGATAAATTTACAATACTCTCTTTTAAACAAGATAGTGGCAAAAGTGCTGTTATAGGAATATTTGCTGCACACCCTGTTTCAATAGGTACCTGGAACGACAAGTTTAGCGGCTCTTATCCTGGATATTTTCAACGTGCTATGGAAACTAAGGGTACTGATTTAGCCATGTTTTTTGCAGGTACAACAGGTAGTCATTCAACTAAAGGTGAAGGTGATAAATTTGAGAAGGCAAAATATATTGGCGAAACACTTGCAGATTCAGCAATGCTTACATTAAACAAAATGAGCTATGCAGATAGTGTTCATTTTTCATTTATCACATCAGAAATAGAAATTCCAAAACTACAAGCTATTTACATTGCTGATGATTTACGACTTTCGCAACAAATTGGTCATAAATTAATGCCTGAAATAAAGGAAGCATATGCACAATCATTACGCTTAAGCAACTTTATTTGGATGGCTGTGCCTTATGAATTGAGTGGTGAATATGCTATTGATCTTAAAAATGCACTGGAGCTAAAAGGATATAACTCAACATTCACCAGCTTCAATGGGCAATATCTTGGCTATATTGTTCCTGCAAAATATTACTATTATGATAATTACGAAGCACGATTAATGGGTTGGTATGGTCCTAGCATGGGTGATTATCTTATGGAACTCAACTATTTAATGGCTGATAGCCTGTCAGGATTAAGATTGTAACTTTTTAACACTTATTATCATGACTTTGAGTATTAGTTCAAATAACACAACATTTACAAATAGCAATCAGCAAGATGTGCCGGGCGTCATTATCACCCACTCCCCAGCCAGCACGAACATATTCATTGGTTCTCCAAGTATTGTCATTCTCCCAAATGGCAATTATGTAGCATCACATGACTATTTTGGCAAAGGCACAACCAATAACCATGCATGTATCTATACTTCCCAAGATAAAGGAAACTCGTGGACAAAACTGACAGTTCTTGACCGGCAATGGTGGTCTACCCTATTTGTTCACAACAACGAGCTCTATATTATGGGTGTTAACCGTAAATATGGTGATACTGTTATTCGCCGTTCTACTGATGAAGGCAAAACATGGACAGTACCCAATGATGAAAATACAGGTTTGTTACTTTTCGGTAAAGAATATCATTGTTCTTCAGTACCTGTTGTTGTACATAACGGAAGAATTTGGCGTGCCATGGAAGAAAGAAATCCACCAGAAGGTTGGGGCTGGAGTCTTCGTTCCTTTGTTATGTCAGCACCTGTAACATCCAATTTGCTGAAATCAAAAAACTGGCTAAGCAGCAATCAACTAAAATATGAAAACATTTGGCCTGGCAAAGCTTGGTTGGAAGGAAATATTGTGGTCTCGCCAAAAGGTGGGGTTTGTAACGTATTAAGACACCATACTGAAGCTGGCGGTACTGCCATTATTACCGAAATATCAAAAAATGGGAAAAGAACATTATTTAACCCGGAAACAGGCTTCATTAAATTTCCCGGGGGCAGTAAAAAATTTACCATTCGATACGATAGCATTTCAAAACAATACTGGGCTTTATCAAATTATGTTCCTGAAAAGCACAAAAATACAATCGCCGAAAAAATAAGGAACACTGTAGCTTTGATTTCATCACCTGACCTTCTAAAATGGACAATAAAATCAATTGTACTGTTCCACCCTGATTACAAAAAAATTGGTTTTCAATATGCTGACTGGCAGTTTGAAAATGAAGATATAATATTTATTTCACGAACAGCCTTTATGGATAAATATGGTGGTGCACCTAACAATCATGATGCAAATCTCTTAACGTTTCATCGAATTGAAAAGTTTAGATCATTGAATCTTTCGCCAGCTATCTAATTATTAAAAAATAAATTTTTACAATTGTCTATTCTCGATTATGAAAGTATTTTTAACTTTGATAAAAGGGACACAGAGTTAGGCTTAATTAAAGCTTTAATGTGTCGGAAGAATAATTGTTAATTTATGAAAGTTTATGAGCCTTTAGATTAACTTTAGCCAAAAAATCGGGTTAAATTATAATGCAAACATGTTAAAAAGCATGTACTTATTAGTTATTCAAAAATGTAGATTTGTCCGTAACTTAAACTAATTATTTAAACATTATGGAAAGTTCATTTCTGAGTGCTGTTTTTTTGCCTTTAGCATTGGCAATTATTATGGTTGGGATAGGCCTGGAATTAAAACTATCTGATTTTGGATTATTATTTAAAAAACCCAAACCTGTGGTAGCCGGTTTATCAGCACAAATGGTTTTACTACCGATTTTAGGAATTTTTGTTGGAATGTATCTATTTACTTTTACCAGTCCTTTAATTGGAGCAGGATTTGTTATATTAGCACTATCGCCTGGTGGTTCAACATCAAACCTTATGACTTTGTTGGCAAAAGGCGATTTAGCTCTATCTGTTACGCTTACCGCTTTTGTAAGTGTTATCACACCTATTTGGCTTCCTTTTGCTGCATCTATGATATTAAAAAGCATTCCTGAGACACAAGGCATTGAATTGGATCTTGTCAGGACTTTCATTGAGCTATTTGTGATTACAGTTATTCCAATTACAATTGGGATGCTACTTCATGCAAAAACACCTAAACTTGCAAAAAAATTGAG
>JAOZNO010000611.1 GCA_029933755.1 Bacteroidales bacterium
GTTTAAGATGTCAATTTCACGCAAAAAACGCAAAAATATATTAATACTTGAAAAAAGAATAATAAACTTTGTGCCCTTTGCGTGAAAATAAGGTGACTGAGTAGTTACAAAAATATCAATTAATTTAAATTTTCAATTTTTGCTTCAATAGCTTCTGGCATTTTTAATATTTTACTTACAGCCTGTAAATCTTTTAAACCACTACCGGTTAATAAAACAACATTGTTAGAATTAGTGGATATTTTATTGGTGTTTTGATATTGTAACAATCCTGCAAAAGCAGTTGCTGCTGCCGGTTCGGCAAATAAACCTGTGTTTTTTGATAGAATGGATGAGGCTTCAAGTATTTCTTCATCTGAAACTGTCAGATATTCACCTTTATAGTCCAGAATAAATTGCTTTGCCATATAAAAGTTGCGGGGAATATCAACAGAAATAGAATCAGCAATCGTACTGCTTGCTTTTATTTGAAAGTTTTTATTATTGATATTTCTTATAATATTATTGCTGCCTTTTGATTGTACAGCTACAATAATTGGCATTTTTTTAATAATATCTAAGTTTAATAAATCCTCAAAACCTTTGTAAATGCCAGAAATAATTACACCATCACCAACTGGTACAAAAATCCGATCAGGTGTTTTGAAGTTTAATTGTTCAAAAAGCTCAAACGAAACTGTTTTTTTTCCTTCAATGGTTAATGGGTTATAAGCAGTGTTTCGGTTATACCAGCCAAACTCTTTAGTTGCCGCAATACTTAAATCAAAAGCATCATCATACGTACCTTTTACAGGAATAAGCTTCGCACCATACATTAATATTTGTGTGAGTTTAGCCAATGGTGCACTTTCCGGCACCAAAATAATAGCTTTTTGTCCTTGTGCAGCACAAATTCCTGCTAATGAAGAACCTGCATTGCCTGTTGAGGCTGCTACAATGGTGTTAATACCATTTTCTTTAGCATAAGCTGATACTATTGCAGAAGCTCTATCCTTAAATGAGTAGGTAGGGTTTTGTGAATCATCTTTAAAAAAAAGATTAAAAGGGAGCTTAGAATTACTTAGTTTATCTATTTTGTATAGAGGAGTGTTTCCCACCCTTAAATTTGGCAAACTTTTGATGCTGTTTATGGGTAAAATGTCAATAAAACCTCTTTCTTTTAAATAGCTCCATAGAGTTTTATTTTTTTCATCCTTTTTAAACCATTCTTTTATTTTATCGTAGGGATAAATGGTTTTTAAAACCCCTTTAGGTGGCACGTCAAGCGTATTTATTTTTTCGCAGTCAGGGCACAGGTATTTTACTTCTTTTTCAAAGTACTCTTTGTTGCAATTGATGCATTCGTATTTAAATTTTTCAATCATTTGCATTTTGTTCAATAAAGTAAAAATAACGTATCGCTCTTTATTTCCGCATTAAGGCTTACTGAATCGTCAATATTCAGGTACAATTCCCTGATGCGGATTTTAGAAACATTATAAGTTCTTAAATTTATATCTTTATCAGGAAACTCTAAAACTTTAAGATATTCTTTCAGCTTTGGGAAAAGAAATACTTTGCAACCGCTACTAAGGGTTCTGTATTTTTCTATAAGTTTTAATGAGTCTTCAGTGATATGGGCTTCCTTAGCTTTATTAATTTCTTTTGGTTTACCTATGATTATTGATTGTGGCTTGTGTATAAACTTTTTCCCTAATACCGATTTGTATCTCATTTTTACACTTACATGGTAGTTTTTACCATTAACGCTTGCTTTTAAATCTTTTGGCAAATAAATAATTTTTTCAGAATAATTATGTACTGAACTTGAAAGCGTTGAGTTAGGTTTTTTTCTCAAAGTATAGTAAACATCTAGCACGGCAAAGTTTGTGCTTATACCACTAGTAGGCAATTTAACAGGATTATTGCTTACAAGCTTGCACTTTATTTCAGGTAATTTTTCTTTTGAGGAAAAACAGGCAGTTGTAATTATTAAGAGTAAAAAAATTGGATATATTAGTATTCTTTTCATTTATTGTTGAAACCGTTTTCAAAATGAAGATTGTCTAAAATCTCAAATTTGATAGTACCCGTGGCACAATTCATTTATTTAGAAAATTAGCACTTTTTAAATGTATTTACTAATGTTTCGCACCTGAGAAATCTAAAACTAATTACCTGTCATTCTGTTAATTATATCGCCTTATATTCTTTGCGTAGCTTTGTGATGACTTTGTGCTACTTTGCGAAATAGCTATTACACAGAGTTACACAAAGAATGCGCAAAGTTACACAAAGAACAATTGATGCAAAATGGATGATGTAATTACAAGAATATCAAAAACATAGCACATTACATATACCAGCATGTGATTATAAATTAAATACTTAAACGTAAGTGCGAAATATCAGTATTTACAGATTATCTACTTATCCGTGCCACGAATTGTTACTTATTGATGTGATATTTTTAAATGCATGCCCTACTAAATCCCCTTCAAAACTCCGGTTCGTTCATTAAACTCATTAATTAACTCGTCCCAACGGTGAACCTGATTGAACATTGTATCCCAAATTTCACGATCATACCATAATTGTTCCAAATCGGCAACATCTTTAGCTTGCTGTTCTACCCATGTGAAATATTTAAGATTATGAATTGCCCTTCTGTCCTGATAGTTTAATTCACGCATATTGTCTGTGTGCTGACCAAATATGCATTTTTCAAAATCTTTAGTTGCCTGAACTTCAGTATAATTCCCTCTTTCCTCCTTTAGCTCTTCAATACGTGATAAATACATTTCTGATGAATCAGTTGCAATTGTTAAAATAATATCATCAGATGTCATTTCGTAATATTGTGCTGTTTTTATTGCTGAAAGCAGGTTGCCAATACCCGAAATTCCTAATAAAGGTAGAACCTGAATAATTTCTTCACTAACTCCTTGCGATTTCAAATACTTTTTGCCTTCCTCTTCGTTAAATAAACGTAAAAGACGCATAGTATCTTCATCATCTATTGCCGTAACTGCATCAGTATTTTTCACATTATGAATCCATGGAATATGCTTATCTCCAATACCTTCAATGCGATGTGCTCCAAAACCGTTTCGTAAAATGGTAGGGCATTGCAAAGCTTCTGAGGCAACTACTTTTGTAAAAGGATGAATGGTTCTTAGGTAATCACCTGCGGCAATTGTTCCTGCAGAACCTGTTGCCGACACATAAGCTGCTAAATGACTGTTTTCGCTCTTTACCAGATTGTAAACTTCTTCAATTGCGTTTCCTGTAATATTATAATGCCATGCAGAATTACCAAATTCATCAAATTGGTTAAAAATAACCACATCATCTCTTGTCCTGCGTAATTCCCAACATTTATCGTATATTTCTTTTACATTCGAT
>JAOZNO010000612.1 GCA_029933755.1 Bacteroidales bacterium
TTGAAATAATTTAAGTAAACAGGATACAGTCATCAGTAAGCAAAATATATAAAGCTTACTGCAGACTGTGAACTGAACTGAAATTCTCCTGGAAAATTAAGGAGTCTTAGTATATAACTAAATAAAAAACTGATGAAGACAAAAGGATTATTTTCAATCATTCTGCTATTTTTAATTGTTTTTAGTCCTGTAGGATTAGATGCGCAAGATGTTCTTAACGGTGTTTACGTTAAAGAAAAAACCAGGAATAGAAAGCCGGTACCTTATCAGCATTTACGTGAAGCTGATGTAATGTGGTCAAAAACTGTTTGGCGGGAAATTCAATTAAAGGAAAAGATGAATCATCCTTTATATTATCCTGAAAGACCTATTGGAAATCGTATGAGTTTAATTGATTTGTTAATGTGGGGCGTTCAAAATCAAGGTTTAACTGCTTATGACGAATCAGAAGGCGATGAATTTGCAACAGTCATGACGGTTAGGGAGATTGAGGATAAATTTGGTGCTGTAGACGAAAAAGTAATGGTAGAAGATGTTGAGGATCCTGATGGGCCGATGATAGAAACTACGATTGAAGGAGAATACAATACAACAGATGTTAAAAGGTACCTGGTAAAAGAAATGTGGTTTTTTGATAAACAGCGTTCTGTTTTAGATGTTCGTATTATAGGTATTGCACCTATTAGAGAATATGTGAAAGAAAATTTATATGATGATGAAGAGGAAGATGATGGAGGTGCAGAAAATGTAACAAAAGTGAAACTATTTTGGGTATATTTTCCTGAAGCAAGAAAGATTTTAGCAAATCATGAGGTTTTTAATCCACATAATGATGCAGAAAGAAAATCTTTTGATGATGTTTTCTTCAAACGTTATTTCTCAAGTTATATAGTTCAGGAATCAAATTCTTATAACAACAGATTAATTAATGAGTATACAATTGGTTTAGAGTCACTTCTTGAAGCCGAACGTATTAAAGAGAGTATTTTTAACTTTGAGCAAGACCTTTGGGAATATTAATTCCTTTAAAATATATTCTTTTAAAAGGCTATTCATCTTGTGAATAGCCTTTTTTATTTAGAATTGTAATAACTTTGCTAGGCTGAGTAATGGGTTTATTTTATATTCAACAAGGCTATGGTTTAAATATTCTGGGGTATCGATAATTATCTTCTATGTTTTAATTTACAGGTAATTAGTCATTAAGTCATTGGTAATTAAAAATAGATGTTAATTATTATCAATTACTAATAACCAGCAAACTAATTACTTGCCAGATATATGCATTGTAGATATTAAAATATCCCTGACAATCTAAACTTGAGCGTTCAACAATAATAATTAATTTACAGATATTTACACAGCTACTTATTTATAAAACCTTATAACAAAACTAAAATGAATAAATCTAATTATATTTTTATCCTTTTTTTCCTTTTGATAATTCAAAATATTACATCACAAGAAAAATCTTATGTAATATTAGTTTCTTTTGACGGTTTCAGATGGGATTATTGTAATAATTCACTCACTCCTACTTTTGATTCAATAGAAACTAATGGAGTTAGAGCGAAATCAATGAAACCCTCATTCCCTACCAAAACTTTTCCTAACCATTATACCATTGCAACAGGATTATACCCTGACAATAATGGGATTGTACATAATACATTTTATGATCCGGATAAGAATCAGGTTTATAGAATTTCTGACCGCACAAAAGTTAAAGATGGCTCTTTTTACAAAGGAACTCCTATTTGGAATCTTGCCGAAGAACAAGGAATTAAATCAGCAACTTTTTTTTGGGTAGGTTCTGAAGCAAATATACAAAACAAGCAGGCAAGCTTTTGGAAAGATTATGAACATAATTTTCCGTTTAAACAAAGAGTAGATACTGTTTTAAAATGGTTAGAGTTACCCGAAAAAGAGCGACCACAACTCATTCTGTTGTATTTCCATGAACCAGACAGCCATGGACACAAACATGGCCCTAATAGCAAAGAAATAGAGAATAAGGTTCAATATTTAGATAGCATCTTAAATTATCTGACAAACAGTTTAAAAAAGCTTGAATACAATGATAAAATTGACCTTATAGTTACTTCTGATCATGGAATGTGCCCTGTTTCGAGTGAAAGAGTTGTTGTATTAAAAGATTATTTAAAAGACAAATGGTTGGTTCGAATATTAGGTTCTAATCCAGTTTTTAACCTTTCATACAAGAAAGAATATAAAGACTCCGTTTTACTGGCTTTACAAAAAATTAATCATATTCAATTCTGGGAAAGAGAAAACATTCCTAAGCGCTTACATTACGGTGCAAGTGACCGTATTGGGGATATTAGTATTGTAGCTGATAGCAGTTGGAGTATTGTTTTAAACAAAAGTGATAAGGTTAATTATAAAGGAGCACATGGTTATGATAATGATAATTTAGACATGCATGCTATTTTTTACGCAATTGGTCCAAGCTTTAAAAAATCTTATAAGGCAGGAGAACTATTAAATATAGATATTTACCCACTAATTGCACATTTATTAAACCTCAGAATAGATAAAATTGACGGGGAGCTGAATAGAATTAAAGAAGTGTTATTGGAAGTAGAATAGTTGTAAAATAAAAAAAGCTGCAAATGCAGCTTTTATATTGAAATATTTATGATCTCAAGTTCCAGAATACCATTTGGAATCTTAATTTTAGCTTTTTCACCTGGTTTTTTCCCTAATAAGCCTTTGGCTATAGGTGTTTCAATTGATATTTTACCAGCTTTTAGATCTGCCTCACTTTCAGCAACTATAGTGTATTCCATTATTGCTTTTGTTTTAATATTTTTCAATTTTACCTTTGTTAATATTTTAACAGATGAAGCATCTATTTTTGACTCATCTAATATTCGTGAATTTCTAAGAACCTCCTGTAGTTTTGAAATTCTCATTTCAAGTAAACCCTGTGCTTCTTTTGCAGCATCATATTCAGCATTCTCTGACAAATCACCTTTATCTCTAGCCTCTGCAATCTGCCTTGAAATACTTGGACGCTCAACCCGAACTAAATGATTAACTTGATCTTTTAGCTTTTTAAATCCTTCTTCTGTTAAATATGATATTTTTTCCATGATCTGATATTCAATAAGTTATATAAAAAAAAGAATCCTGTACACAGGACTCTTGCGACTACAAAGATATACATTTTTTATTATTATTCAAAATACTGATTAATAGCTACTTTGGCATATCTTTTAGAAGTATATTTATGATTATTGTTTGTCCTTAAAACTGTTTATGTTTTTTAAGTCTTCATAATTAAAACTCCTCGCAGCAAGCTGACAAGGTATCTCAGTCGAATCTTGATGTTTATTAGCGCATCAAGATGCGGGGAATAAA
>JAOZNO010000032.1 GCA_029933755.1 Bacteroidales bacterium
TAAGTCCTGAACTACTGGTAATTACAAAAACAAAGTAAGATATATATTAATAAGTACCTAATAATAAATACGATTAATTGATTTGAATAAATATTTTTTTTTATAAATTAGTGACCTAATTTTACTTACAACCTAAATTTTAAATTATTATGAAAAAATTATTAAACTTTAGCAGCTTGCTAATTGCATTTATGCTTTTTTCCAGCCTTGCTTTTAGTCAGGGAGTTACTACTGCAACGTTAAAAGGTAAAGTTGTGGATGACAAAGGCACTGCTCTGGAAAGTGCAAATGTTGTACTTATCCATGAACCCTCTGGTTCGCAATATGGTTCAATAACCATGGAGGATGGCAGATTCACAATCGTTGGAGCGCGTGTTGGTGGTCCATATAAGGTAATTATATCATCAGTTGGCTTTGCCAATAAAGAACAAAGTGATATTAATCTGAACCTAAATCAAACATTGAGACTTAATTTTGTATTAAAACAAACTGATCAGCAAATTGATGAAGTTGTAGTTAGTTTTGACAAAGCTGATGATATGAGTACGGAAAGAACGGGTGCTGAAACCTTTATTAAAAGCAAAGAGATAAATGCATTACCAACTATTTCCCGAGGACAAAAAGACTTTACACGTTTAACACCTCAATCAGATGGAAATAGTTTTGGTGGGATGAATAATCTTTACAATAACTTTTCATTGGATGGTTCTATTTTTAACAATTCATTCGGTCTTGATTATGCCACACCAGGAGGACAGTCAGATGCTCAACCAGTTTCTTTAGATGCTATTGAACAAATTCAAGTTTCATTGGCACCTTTTGATGTTCGTGAAGGTGGTTTTACAGGTGCAGGTATTAATGCTGTAACAAAATCTGGAACAAACAATATTGATGCTTCGGCTTATTATTATTTCCGTAATGAGGGAATGATTGGAAAAAAAGTTGGAGATACTGAAATTGAAAATGATGATTTTAACACAAAATTATATGGATTTAGAGTAGGTGGTCCAATCATAAAAAATAAATTATTTTTCTTTGTTAACGCAGAAGGCGAGCGTAGAGAAGGACTTGCACATGGTTTTGTAGCAAGAGATGATGCCGGTCAAACAGACCCTAATGTAACATCAGTAAACAGAACAGATATACAAGCAGTTCATGACCACTTACTAAGTGAATGGGGTTATGAAGCTGGTGCTTATGAAGGCTATAACCATAGCACATATAATGACAAAGTATTAGCAAAATTAGACTGGAATATTAGTGACAAACATCACTTTACCATTCGGTATAATTACTTAAATGCATGGAAAGATATTCTTCCTCATCCAGAAGCGATAATTGGTCGAGGACCAACTCCAAATCGTTTGCCTTTTGAGAATTCATCTTACACCATCTATAATAAAATTAACTCTGTAGTTAGTGAATTAAATTCACGTTTTGGTGATAAAATATCAAATAAATTACTGGTAGGTTATACTACTTTTCGTGATCGTAGAGAGCCTTTTTCTGAGCCATTTCCTGTCATTGATATTTTTGACGCTAATGGTTTAGCTATTACAGCTGGTTCTGAAATGTTCTCAACGGGTAATGTATTAAATCAGGATGTATTTCAATTTACCAATAACTTATCATATTATGCCAACAAGCATACATTAACAGCTGGTGTAAACTTTGAAATGTTTAAGTTTGAAAATTCATTCAATTTATTTTACTACCCTTGGCACATGTATTTCACCTTAGATGATTTTCTTAATACAACTGCTGCGGATACCGATTATAATGCTGAAGTTGCGGCAAGCCAGCAAAATGACTATGCAATGTCCTATGTTGATGTCGCACAATTAGGTGTTTATTTTCAGGACGAATTCGCTGCAACAGACAATTTAAACCTTACCTTAGGTATACGTGTAGATGTACCTATTTACTTAAACTCTATTGAACCTGATGCAAATATTCAAGATTTTGATGGTTGGAGAGATGAAAATGGAGATCCTGTAAAAGTTGATCCTTCAGAATGGCCTGGCACTAATTTAATGTGGGCTCCTCGCTTTGGTTTCAACTGGGATGTGAAAGCAGACCAAACAGTTGTACTACGTGGTGGAACAGGTATCTTCTCAGGCCGTATTCCTTTTGTTTGGCTAGGTAATCAGGCAACAAATTCAATGCTTACTCCTGGTTACACGTTCCAGGTAAACTCAACATCTGAAGATTTTAGATTCCCACAAGTTTGGAAAAGTGATTTAGCTGTTGATTACAAATTTGCAGAAGGTTGGATTTTCTCTTTTGAAGGAATCTATTCAAAAGACATCAACGCTGTGGTTCACAGAAACTATGACATGTTAAAGCCTTCTGCTAATTTAACAGGCACAGGTGATACTCGTGCAATTTTTGGTGGATTTAATGAAACACATATCTATTCCTCAACTGAAGCGTATACTTTTTTAGATGCAGGAACTATCGTAATGGATAATGTAAAAGAAGGACATTCATACACATTAACAGGTCAGTTAAAGAAAAACTTTGCTTTTGGATTAAGTGGAAATATAGCATATACCTATTTGCAAGCAAAGGATTACACTTCTATACCTGCTGAAATTGCAGCAGATGCATTCCAACGTAATCCGGTTGTTGGTGACCCAAATCAACCAATGTTCTCTTATTCTCGTTACGGTTTAAAACACCGTATTATTGCATCCTTAATATACGGTAAATCGTATAAAAATATGGCATCTTCATTTGCAGTAGTTTTTGAAGCAGGTCAGGGAAACAGATACTCTTATGCTTATCTTGGTGATTTAAATCAGGATGGAATTGCAAGTAATAATGATTTACTTTATATACCAGCAAGCCAATCAGATATTAATTTTGGAACAATTAATGGCACAGGTGATGGAGTTATTGCAGGTGATGCTGCAGCACAGTGGACTGCTTTAAATGCATATATTGAACAAGATCCGTACATGAGCGAGCACAGAGGTGAATATGCTGAACGTCATGGAGCTGTGTTACCATGGTTTGCACAATTTGATTTCAAATTCATGCAAGACTTTAGCTTAAAATCAGGTGAAAAAGCAAATACCTTAAGGTTAAGTTTTGACATTTTAAATATGGGTAATATGTTTAGCTCTAATTGGGGTGTTCGCCAGATGCCAACAACAACAACACCTATTTCAGTAAGTGGTTTGGATAATAACAATGTTCCTTATTTTAGTTTTGATACTAATTTAACAGACACATACATTGATGATGTTTCAATCCTTTCAAAATGGCAATTACAAATTGGTGTTCGTTATATTTTTCATTAATATTTAGGCCACTAATAATAATTAATTGAGCTAGCTCAATTCTATTTAAAGCAACCCGGTATTTAACTATACCGGGTTTTTATTTTCAATTAGCTAGCTTTTTGTCAAAAAATCGAGGTTCTTATTGTTAATCCTAAATAATTATCTTTATTTTTACACATTAGATAATGATACAAATATAAGAATTGAAAAAAATATTATTACTCATATTAGTTTCAGTATTAATTGCTCCTATTTTCATAAAAGCCCAGTTTTATAATGGGCATAAAATGTCTTTTGGAAAAAACAGGGTACAATTTAACTACTTTTACTGGGAATATTATCGTTTTAAACGATATGACACTTACTTTTATTTAGGCGGTAAAAATCTTGCCCGCTACACATCAAAAGTTATAGATGAAGAATTAAAATATTTTGAAAACTTTTTTAGTCATAACCTAAATCAACGAATGATTTTTTTGATTTTCAATAAACATTCAGAGTTTAAACAAAGTAATATTGGCTTGGTGTCTGGTAATGAAGAAACAAACATTGGTGGCACATCCAAAATTATTGACAATAAAGTTTTTATTTTCTACGAAGGCGATCACCAAAAATTCGTAAAACAAATTAGAGCCGCTATTGCTGAAGTTTTTCTTATTGATATGCTTTACGGAGGAAGTTTTAAACAAAAAGTATCTTCTTCCACTCTATTAAACCTTCCGGATTGGTTTTATCACGGACTAATAGCATACTTGTCTGAAAATTGGAGTGTAGAACAAGATAACTTGACCAAAGACCTGCTTGAGCGTGGAAAACTTGAAAAAATAAACCACCTTACTGATAATAACGCAATTGTAGGAGGAGCAGCTATTTGGAATTTTATTGTTAAATATTATGGCGAAGCTGTAATATCAAATATTATTTATCTAACACGGGTAAACAAAAACCCCGAAACAGGTTTTATGTATGTACTTGGTACAGATATGGAGTCACTTAGCTATATGTGGATTGATTATTACAAAAAAAGATATGAAACAGATAAAAACGAAACCACAGAAGAAAAAGAAATCTTATTAAAACCAAAAAAGAAAAGAACATATCAACATGTTAAATACAGCCCTGATCAAAAACACATTGCTTTTACAACAAATCATTCTGGCAAACGGAAAATATGGATTTATAATACCACAACTGAAAAAAAGAAAAAAATAATCCGTTTAGAACATCGTTTACATCAACTGGTCGATTATTCTTATCCTATAATTGCCTGGCATCCAACAGGGAAAATTTTAGCTTTTATTGCTGAAGAAAAAGGAAGGATTGTACTAAATTTTTACATGTTAGAATCTGGAAAGATAATAAAACGTAAAATGGCTTATTTTGATAAAATTCTTGATTTTTCTTATTCTGACCGGGGAATGGATATGGTTTTTTCTGCTGTAATAAATGGACAAACAGATATATATGTTTATAATCTATCAGCTGGGGCAAATAAAAAAATAACAAATGATGTTGCTGATGACTTATATCCCCAATTTATTGAAAACTCAAGTAAAATAATTTTTTCTTCAAATCGTTTGAATGACACCTTAAAAGTTGACAAGACAATAAAACCCCAAATTTCACCAACATATGATTTATATGTTTATGACAGGGAAACAAAATCAACGGTATTAACAAATGTAACGAATACCCCTTTGGTGAATGAAACATTACCTCTGGGTATTAAAAGTAATACATATTCGTATTTGAGTGATAAAAACGGTATTAACAACAGATATCTAGCAACTTATGATAGCACAATAAGTCATATAGACACGACTACTCATTACCGATTTTACACCACGCAATTACCTCAAACAAACAATAACCGAAATATCACATCGTATGATATTAATCCTGAGAGTAATTCATCAGCAGAAATAATGTATTATTATGGACAGGATAAACTATATGAAAACATTTACAAACAAGACATTAGCGACAATCAACTTAAACAAACCACTTACAGGAAAGAAAAAAACAAATGGTATCAGAAGCAAGATAGTTTAAAAATTGTTGAAGAACAGAAACTAATAAAAAAACAAGAAATTAGAGATAGTTTAGCCAGAACCAATTCCATTCCTCACCCAGACACGGTGTTAATTGATATTAATTATTATGTTTTTGAACGAGAAAAGGAAAACCCTTATCACATTGTTTATGGTACAGACAGTCTTGATTTTGAAGAAGAGAAAGACACCTTAAGCTGGCCTGAACAAAAAATTTACCTGACCTCATTCTACCCAGACCAAATGGTTACACAAGTTGATTTTGGTTTTCTCAATGACAGCTATCAGGCCTTTGTTCCTGGCGCATACTATTTTAACCCGGGATTTAATGTTTTTACAAAAATAGGTGTTACTGATCTTTTTGAAGACTACAAACTTACTGGAGGGTTTCGTTTTGCAGGAAATTTTGACAGTTTTGAATATTTATTAAGTGTTGAGGATTTAAAAAACAGGTGGGATAAACAATATTTATATCATCGCTTATCTGTTATTAATGGTACGGAAGGCTATACTCCTGTCAAAGTAATTACTAATGAACTGAAATACAGACTGTCATACCCATTTAATCAAGTAAGCTCAGTCCGTGGAATGCTTAGTTTAAGATCTGACAGAGGGGTTGAATTAGCATTTTTACGAAACAGTCTTTTTTCAGAAGACTATTACCGATTTTTAGGAGGACTAAAACTAGAATATATTTTTGATAATACGATTGAAAGAGGCATAAACTTATATAATGGTACTCGATTTAAAGTTTTTGGAGAATACTACCAGGGGTTATCACCCACTACTGAGCAAACCTATATACTGGGAGCTGATTTTCGTTTTTACCTTCCAATACACCGAAGCTTAATTTTTGCAGGAAGAATTGCTGCCAGCACTTCGTTTGGAACGGGTAAACTCTTATATTATTTGGGAAGTGTTGATAATTGGATGAATCTGTCTATGGATATTCCTACTTTTGATAGAACAGTTGAAATTGATGAGGAAGAAAACTATATTTTTCAAGCAGTAGCATCTGATATGCGTGGGTTTATTCAAAATGCACGTAACGGAAATAGTTTTGCCTTAGCTAATGCAGAAATTAGATGGCCAATCATACAATATCTGGCGAACAGAACACTTAACTCATCGTTTGCAAATAATTTTCAAATAGTCGGTTTTACTGATATTGGAAGTGCCTGGTCCGGGCCTGTCCCGTGGGGCAGTGATAATGCATACAATAAGCAAATTATTGAAAATAACCCTATTCGTATTATCATTCATAAAACCCGTTCACCATTAATTGTTGGTTATGGATTCGGCTTACGGTCAAAAATTTTGGGGTATTTTGTACGTGCAGACTGGGCATGGGGAGTTGACGGAGATGTAATATTACCCCGAGTTTTTTATTTATCTTTAAGCCTAGATTTCTAGGTAAAACATAGACTTTAGCTAAACGTTGAATAATAGTAGTCCAAACCCTGCACGACAAGACTATGTTTTTTATACTGCAAAACAGAATCAAAAACAATATATAATTTGCAACTTATGATAGCAACGCGTCAGCCCCCATAACACATTGACTAACAAGACATTATACGACTCACGCTATTTATCATAAAGTATTGACTATTAATAGTTTAATTTAAAATCTTTTACCCGGAACAAAGTCGAAGGGCTAATCTAAAATTTATAATTTAACGAAGTGTTGTTATGAGTATGAACGAATTAATAATAATATTAGCAATAGGCATGGCAGCGGGTTTCCTTAGCGGAAGCATGGGTGTTGGAGGTGGTGTAATCATTGTTCCAGCCCTTATATTTTTTATGGGATTTTCACTTCATCAGGCTCAAGGAACAAGTTTAGCTTTAATGACAATTCCAGTAATGATCGTAGCTGCTTCAAATTTTTACAAAGAAGGTTTTATCGAGATTAAAGTAGCTTTACTGTTAGCTGTCACTTTTGTGGTTGGAGGCTATATAGGCTCTAAATTTTCGATTATGATGCCCGAAAAAATTATGAAAAAAGCTTTTGGTGTTTTTATGCTGTTTGTTGCTTTAAAAATGATTTTCAGTAAATAAGCACTAAGTACTATTTAACCCGGATAATTCATGTTTTTAGCTTTGTGCAGATGCGAGACGTCGAAATCTGTCGACATATCTTTATATTTCAAGGGTTTCGCAACGAAGCAGATGTGCAAAGATAAGAACAAGCGATACCCAAATTTGGGTACTGCAAAATTTAACAATCAGGAGCTTAACGCTAAGATATTCAGCATAATAAAATAGTTTAGGGTGAAGAGCGGTGAATAATGCGGGTTAATGACAACAAAGAGAATGACCACTAAATGACCATCGGATGAAAGCGCAGCAAATGATAACTTAGTGTTAATTCGTGTAATTAGTAGAAAAATTAAAAAATAAGCACATGAAAAACAAATACAACCAACTATTTATCCTAATTATTTTATTAGGTATTATAAGCTGTTACGATCCAACACAAACTATTGAAAAAGAAAATTTTATCATAAAAATTCCTGATGATATAAAAGAAATAGAGAACTTAGTATCACTTAATAAGGAAATAAGAATTTGGACAAAAGATGCAGAAATGATCTATGGTCGTAAGTATAATTTTTACATTATTGTTTTACAAGACATGAAAAGTGAATTAGATAAAGAATACACAATAAAAAACTTTATTAATGAAAAGATTGATACTTTATGGAAAGCAAATAGATACCTAAATGCTTATGAAGAAGTAATTAATGAAAAACCGGCTTTTATATCAGAAATTTCTACAAGGGACAGTTCAGGCGGTATGGGGTTTGTAGGGCGAAACGTTTTTTGGAGAATAGCAGTTCTGGAATCTGATAATAGTTTTTTTACTATTTTGACTTACGAAAACGCACTTCAGCACGGGTACTTTAAAAATGAAGAAACAAGGAATACTATTAGGTCTTTTATCATAAAATAAAAAAGATGAAACATCCATGTCAAAGGCTTTGCCACCCGAGGTAATGACTATTCAGGATGTTCCATGTGATAATTAAAAAACAATAAAAAAAGACACATGAAACAAATTATATATATAGCAGTAGTCGGACTTTTTACTTTTTTCATTATAAATTCTTTAACAATAAGCACAGCTTCGGCCCGGCCAGGAGGAGGACATTCTTATAAAAAATCAAAATCAAGTTCACGCTCAAGTTCAAGTTCAAGTTCAAGTTCAAGCAGTTCATACTCGTCAGACAAAAAAAAATCTTCAAACTCTTATTCCGACGAAGATGAAGAAAATGAAGATAGTGGTGATAATTACGTATTTGATTATATAAACATAGATTATGAATACGAATTTTCAGAGCCTGAGAAATTTAATACTACGCTTGGTTATATAATATTCTTTAGTTTGATTGTAATATTAGTTGGGACATATAAGTATAAAGTAATAAAAGACACGAATAAGCAATTGGTATCGAAACCTACGCCTGAAAACAAACTTAAAACATACAAAAGAAACATTAATAATTTAAACAAACTCACAGATTCAGACCCTAATTTTTCGCAAACATTGTTTTTAGATTTTGCTTCATCTGTTTTTACAAAATATAAATTGTGGCTCGGAAAAAAAGAGTTTATTAATCTTACACCTTTCGTTTTACCAAAAGATATTGAATATGCCAAAACATATCACAAAACAGTTTCAGAAATTGTTATAGGTAGTATTAATATGACAAACATAACGATTAAGGATAAAATTCAAAATATTTTTGTAGATATTAATGCAAATTATACAGTAAAAGATAAGGATTTTATCCAACGAATTGCAATTGTAGAAAAATGGAAATTCAGCAGAAAAGCCGGAATATTATCGCCCGAACCTGAAAAGATGCATGAACTTTCGTGCCCTGTCTGTGGTGCAAACTCCGGTTTCACAAGTACAGGCGAATGCGAAAGCTGTGGTATGAAAATCGAGAACGGAAAAAAACAATGGTATCTTTCATCGTATAAGCTCATTAACTACGATAGTTTTAAAACGGATAATTTGACATATTATGCAGATGAAGCAGGAACTGAAATTCCAACAATATATCAGGCTACTTTAGATAAAAACATAGAAAAATTTACTCAAAATCACAAGCTTAATTGGGGCGAATGGAGCCAGACATTTGAAAAGTCCGTTGTTCACAATTATTTCACAAAACTATATACTGCATGGTCGCTAAAAAAGCTTGATAATGTCAGAAATCTATTATCCGACCTGCTATACGATTCGTGGATGTTTTGGATAGATAACTACACAAAAGAAGGGTTGACGAATAAATTAGATGATGTTAAAATAGAAAAAGTCGAATTTGTGAAAATGGATATTGATAAATATTATGAAACGGCAACTGTGAGGATAAAAGCATCGTGTAAAGACTATGTTATCAATAATAATGGAAAAGTGACAGGTGGTTCAAAAAGAAAGAAAAGAAAGTTTAGCGAATACTGGACATTTATTAGAAGAACAGGAGTTGAAACCGATGCTTATGATTACGGAACATGCCCAAATTGTGGAGCACCGGCTGATAAAATGGGACAAAGCGGAATTTGCGAATATTGTAATACCAAAATAAGTAATGGTGATTTCTCGTGGGTATTAGCTGTAATAACGCAGGATGAAGTTTATAAGGGCTGAAGAAGTGAATATTGATTATTGAATAATGATTAATTTGCTTTCGCCTAAATTTAAAAATAGATAAGCAATGCTATAATGATTAAATAACATTTTAATGACAGCGAAGCGTAATGACTAATGACTTAATGACAGCAAAGCGTAATGACAATAACCAATGACAGCGAAGCGTAATAACTAATAACCAATGACTTAATGGCAGCAAAGCGAATGACCAATGACCAATTACTTAATGACATGACTAATAACCAATTAACTATGAATTTATCATCTTTATTTTATAGCTCTCTTATTATGGTATCACTATTATTTCATTCGCTAACTGTTAATGCAAATAATATAACTAATCATAATCTGCTAACAATTACAGAAGATACCCTGAATAAAAAACTATATGACCTTATTTATTATAGTTCTGATACGAATGAAAATTTTTTTAAACAAGTTGAGGACTTGATAAAAAAAGGAGCAAACCCAAATGCGAACCTTGAACTTACTAAGTCAGTATATAAATTGGGGGCACGTCTTTTTGGTCAATATTATAAAAGTAAGACCAAGCTAATAACTTATTATTCAAGCCCTTTTCATGCAGCAGTTATTAAAAAGAATGTCCCACTGATTCAAAAAATGATTGATTTAGGAGCCAAATCCAATATGGCCAGTAAAAATGGTGTTTATCCAATAGAG
Organism: Bacteroidales bacterium; assembly: GCA_029933755.1. GTDB lineage: Bacteria > Bacteroidota > Bacteroidia > Bacteroidales > NBLH01 > NBLH01. The sequence goes on from JAOZNO010000032.1 coordinate 10,683, forward strand.
CTGGCAATGGGCAATAAAGATGAACCAATGATTTTCTGTTTACTGGAAAATGGCGTAGATATTAAAACAATTAGTATAGCTTACAGTTTGGAAGACCAAGTAATTAAAAAGCTCCTAAAAATGGGGGCAAACCCAAACATACCCTCTAAAAATGGTGACTATATAATTAATTCTCATATTTTTTCAGATAGAGACTCGTCCATGGCTTTTTTACTGATAAAACATGGAGCAGATGTTAGCACTATTGATCTATCTGGGTGCTTTAGCCTTGAACTGACAGAAAAACTGGTTAAAAAAGGTGCAAACCCAAAAACAATTGACATTAATAAGGCCGGATTTGAAAGTAAAGAAAGCCTTAAACGAATTTTGGCTATTAAACCGGATATAAAAAACCAAAAAATTAACTTTAGTGACTTATTTAAAAACTCCGAATTCCTGGATATAATGCTGGATTACGGTATGAGTATCAATGTAAAAAGTAATATAGGCAATTATCCCCTTATTTTTGGAGCTGTAAGATATACTGATATTGCAACGGTTAATAAGCTTGTTAAGAAAGGTGCAAAACTTACCACCCTGTATCGTTCCGAGACACTTTTATTTCATGCTGTAGATTTTAACCGACCAGATATGGTTGATTTTTTAATCGGAAAAGGGGCAAATGTGAATAAAATTATATCTGATGAGTCAATTTTGAACCAAGCAGCAGAAAACGGCAATGATGAAATAATTAATAAGCTAATTGATGCAGGAGCAAATATTGAATTTAAATCATCATGGTATAAAGTAAGCCCATTAATGACTGCCGTTAAAAAAGGAAATTACACTTCTGTCAAAACTTTAATAAAACGCGGTGCTAATGTCAACTATAAAACACCAAATGGCGAAACAGCATTAATTTATGCTATAGATTTGATAGGAGGGTTTAATAAATACAAATCAGCAATTATAAAGCATTTAATAAAAAGCGGTGCCAAAACAAATATAAAATACAAAGGCCAAACACTTGTTGAATTTGCAAGAGATAATGATGCAACTACGGAAATTATCCATTATTTAAAAATATCTGAAGAGAAACCCAACAACATTAATAAAAAACAGGAAATTAAGCTGGAAAAGGAAGACGCAATACAGGTACAATATTTACTTTCAATAAAACCAGATCAAAAAATTAGTGAAAATGATTTTAAATTTATATTTGGGGATCCTATAATACTTGATGTTTTACTTGATAGCAACTTTAATATTAATATAATAGGTGGTTATCTTAGTTGGCCTTTTATTTTTGGTGCGATAGAATATGGAGATACTTTAGCTGTAAAAAAAATCTTGGAAAAGGGGGTGAAATTATCTTTTAGGGACAAAAGCACGAATTTAACCCCATTATTATTTGCTGTAGATAAGGACAAATACGAGATAACTAAGTTTTTGTTAAACCGGGGGGCAGATGCTAATGATGAAGGATATTTTGATAAATCAGCCTTAGTAATAGCTATTAGAAGTGAAAATGAAAGAATAGTTAAACTTTTGATTGAAAATGGGGCAAATACAAATAAAACTTACAGGAATAAATCACTTCTTGAATATGCAATTAGTGAAGATGCCCCAAATAAAATTATTGAACATTTAAAACAAGTTCAAAAATGAAAAACAAACTTTTTATTATCGTTTTTAGTCTAAACCTTTTAGCAAGTTCAAGCATATTTGCTCAAAGCTTCTACCTTAAATTAGGCTCTAATGCAGCAAACTTTAATGGTACAGATAACCCTTACGATTCAAAAAGCAGATTAGGTTTTTCAGGAGGTATCCATACAGAATTCTTTTCTGAAACTCATTTTGCTCTGGTATTTGAAACCAATTATATGCCTATGGGAATGAGGGTTAAAGATGATATCAATAACTACAAATTAAGAAACGAGTATATTCAATTTTCGTTAAAACCAAGGTATTATATTAACACAGAATCTATTTGGGATAACAAACCTGGTTTTTATATTGATGCCGGTCCTTATGCGGCTTATTTGTTTTCATCAAGAGCATCAGGTACTTTAAACGGACAGGAGTATAATAAAGTACTGATGTTTCGCACTTACGTTTAAGTATTTAATATCTAATCACTTGCAGGCAT
>JAOZNO010000613.1 GCA_029933755.1 Bacteroidales bacterium
ATATCAATATACACCATATGGACAGTTTCTAAATTTGAGATGCGTACTTTGTTACGTGGCTGGTTTTTTAGAATTTTTGCTGGCTTGGCCATTCTTGGTATTGGAATTTTTAATATTGTCGCATTTGTTGAAGCCACCGGTGCACCTTGGATGTACAGGGCTTTACCTGTATCAATTCCGTATGCTAATTTAATTATTTTAAATCTGGGGCAGGCTATTGTTGCGATCTTTTTGGCTTCTGAATTTTTAAAACAGGACAAAAAAAATGATACGGTTGAAGTGATTTATGCACGCTCAATGACTAATGCCGAGTATATTTTGGGTAAAACCCTGGGAATTTTATTGGTATTTTTTATCCTAAATCTTATTATTCTATTATTAGGGATTGGTTTTTCTTTTTTAAGTAGTGATTCATCCCGGAACATACTTGCTTATTTTTACTATCCTTTTTTAATTAGCTTACCGACCCTGGTATTTATATTGGGGCTCTCATTTTTCCTGATGGTAACGATTAAAAATCAGGCAATTACCTTTATTTTGTTGCTTGGGTATATTGCACTTAGTATTTTTTATTTGAACCATAAATTTTACCATTTGGCAGATTTTATTGCCTATAATGTACCTATGATACATTCAACAATTGGTGGATTTGGAAACATTCAGGAAACATTGTTACACCGTGGTATTTTCCTTTTTATTGGATTAGGACTCATTTTTTTCACAATTATAAAAATTGACCGATTGCCTCAGTCGGGTAAATTAAGTGTAATTCCGGTTATTCTAACTGTACTTTTTCTTGCAATTGGTGGATTTTTAATGAAAAAATACATTGATATTAAAAAAGGGAGTATTGAGTTCAAAAAAGAGATGATTGCGCTAAATAATTCACTTGTTTCAAAACCTGTGGTATCTGTCAATTTTTGCGATTTAGTGCTTGAACATCAGGGAACTGAAATTTTTGTAAAAGCCAATCTGCAAATAAGTAATCAATCGAAACAAGCAATTGATACGCTTATATTTAGTCTTAACCCTGCCTTAAATATTCTTTCTGTGAAAATGGATGGGACAGAAGTAAACTATTTAAGAAATCTACACATATTAAAAATAATTAATAGTAAAAAAATACGCTCAGGTGAAAAAGGAGTGCTTTTTATAAGTTACCGGGGAGAAATAAATGAAAACACCCATTTTATTGATCAGGATTTAGAAGATTATGAAGATAATTTTTCTGTAGAAATATTCCGACTCAGAAAAAGATATGCTTATTTACAGGAAGATTTTGTTTGTTTAACCAGCGAGTCTTTATGGTATCCAGTATCCGGTGTTGGCCACGCATCAATAAAACCAGCTATTTATCTGCCTGATTTTACTAAATATACATTAAAAGTCAAAACAGATAAAAATTTGACTGCCGTTTCTCAGGGTGAAATGCATGAGACTTTACCCGGTGTATTTGAATTTAGACCGGAATTTCCTTTACCTAAAATTAGTTTACTTATTGCCGATTATAAAAAGTATAGTATTGATGTTGATTCAGTTGAATATAGTGTTTATGCACGGAGTGGGAATCAATATTTTGAGGAGTACTTTAATGAATTAACCGATAGCATTCCACAACTAATTAGAGAATTAAAAAATGAATATGAAACTTTTATTGATTTCAAATATCCTTTTAAACGTTTCATTTTAGCAGAAGTACCTCTTCAGTTTTCAACCGATAAGCATATTTGGTCAATAAGTAGTGATGCGGTTCAGCCTGAAATGATATTTTTTCCTGAAAAAGGTGTGATTATGGAAGAAACGGATTTTAAAAAGAGAAAGAATCGGGAAGAGGATAAAATGAAGAAAGAAAATGAGGAAATTCTACCTGAAGAGTTACAAGCGCGTATTTTTAAACGTTTTATCCGGGGGAATTTTATGGCTACTCCAAAAGAATGGTATCAATTTAATAAAATTGTTGATCGAAATACATATACGCTGTTTCCTAATTTTTATACCTATGTTGCACAAATAAAATCAGATCAATTCCCAATTATTAATATGGCTTTTGAAGCATATTTAAGAGAAAGGAATGTTAGTGATGAAGCGTCAAGACGTTGGTTTCGCAGGGGAATTGGTAAAGATGAACGAATAAATCTTGAACTAAAACAGGCTTCTTTAAAATCTCTAATAAGTAATGGTATTGAAAAAGCAGAAGAGGAAGATGAGCGAGTATTATTAAATGAGATAATTGTAGCCAAAGGCAATTATCTGTTTTCCTTATTTGCAACAAGGTATGGTGAACAAGAATTTAACACTTTGCTTAGTAATTTGATTAAAGAAAATAGACATAAAAGCTTTGATTTTGAAACCATTAATTCTGCAGTAGTAAATAAGTTCAATGATAGTATTGCAGATGATGTGAGTAACTGGTATAATAAAAAAGAATTAGCAGGTTTTCTTGTAAAAGATATTGAAACTTATAAGGTGATGCTGGGCGAATACAGTAAATATCAAATACGATTTAAAGTTGCGAATCCCGAAGATGTTGATGGCCTAATCACAATTAGTATTGAGATGGTGGGAGAGGATAATCGTAATAATAAAGAATGGGATGACCTTTCCAACACGGGCTTTTCTCGAAAAATACTAATTCCTGCAAAATCGGCTAAAGAAATTGGATTTGTTTTTACAAGCGAACCTGCCCGAATGAAAATTTTCACCCATGTTTCAGAGAATTTACCTAATAACCCCGTTTTTGACTTTATTGACTTTGATAAACTAAAGAAAGTGCAACCTTTTGATGGAATAAATGATTATCCCATATTTGAAAATATTCATAAAAAAAATGAAATTATAGTAGATAATGAAGATGATGGATTTGAGTACCATCAAACTACAAATCAAAGCTATTTGAAGTCCTTAATTAAGAAAAGTAGAAAACAAAAATATCAATATTCAGGTATCCGTTTTTGGAGTCCTCCCGGGGAATGGAAAGCAGTACTTCGGTCAGAGTTTTATGGAAAATATGTACGCTCAGCTGTGTATACAAAAGCTGGTGATGGAAATCGGACAGCTGCATGGAATGCTTCCTTAGGGGGGGCAGCTCTTTTTGATATTTATTGTAATATTGCTAAAATAGATTTTAGGAACAGGCATCAAAGAAAAGGAAAGACAGATTATAATTTTAAAGTATACCATGATGATGGTGTAGAGGAAATTTCTTTGCTGGATGAGGAAATTGAAAGTGGATGGAATTACCTGGGAACATTTTATATATCAACAGATTCTGCCAAGGTAGAATTAACCAATAAATCAACAGGTAATATGATTTTTGCTGATGCAGTAAAATGGGTTAAAAGTAAATAACCCTCATTGAGGGATTTTATAAAGAAACTTACT
>JAOZNO010000033.1 GCA_029933755.1 Bacteroidales bacterium
GCGGGACTAATACTGCAGCCATTTTTTTATACATATATTTAAAACCCTAAATAGTATCTTTCCACAAAATCAATTTCTTGCATTACTCTCACCAGAAAAAAGTTGCTTCGACAAGCTCAATACAAGACATTTACAAAAGTAACCCTTGATTTTTCAAGTTTCAAAACCTCGAACTCATAATATCTGAACCAAACACTGAGTTTATAAACAGACTCTTAATAATCATCCAATTAACCAAAAAAAATAGTGCAATGCACTATTTTTTCTTAGCTTTTGTTTTACTTTTTGGTTTTTCAACAACTTTAACGGTTACCTTCTTTTTTGGACGAGTTTTCCCATAAGAACCATTAAATATTTTACCTCGTCTAGTTTTTATATCACCTTTTCCCATACAATATATTTTTTTTAGTTAGTATTTAAGAATGCCGCTAAAATAACAAATATTATTTAAAGATTGTTCTTTTCGATATAAATTGATGAGAAAGAACTTGGTACTTTTTCAAAATAAAGTATTTTTGTACTAGCTTAATCTTACATGTTATTTAACAAAACATCTTTTGCATGGCAACTATTTGTTATATATTGGCATACTATACTAATATATGCTCTGCATTACTTATTAGTGTTTGTCCATAAAGTGTGCTTTTCCAGGAAACTTACCAAGTCTGAAAGACTTTGCAAGTTGAGTACTAACTTAGTAAGTTTTTTGAACTTGCGAAGTTTTTCTAAAGTGTCGACTTTATGGACATCCTCTAATTAAATTAATTAGCATATAGCTTAAGGTATAAACTTAAAATACATAAAAATGATAAAAATTCTTTTTTCTTTTGCAATTAGTTTAATTGTTGTAAGTCAAACACTATCTCAAAATCCAAATTATAACAAAGAAGATAATTTCACTATTGCTTTTTATAATGTTGAAAACCTTTTTGATACCATAAATAATCCCAACAAAATTGATGAGCAGTTTACTCCAAAAAGTGACAAGAAATGGAATTCAGCCCGGTATATGAAGAAAATAAATGATCTAGGAAAAGTAATTAGTTCGATCAATATTAATGAACTACCTGAAATAGTAGGCTTATGCGAGATTGAAAACAAAACCGTATTAACTGATTTAACTAATAACAAGTTCTTATCAAAAGGGAATTATTCTTTTGTTCACGAAGAAAGCCCGGATGTCCGGGGGATTGATGTTGCACTTTTATACAATAAGGATGAGTTTCGCTATTTAAATCATCAAAACTACAGAATACATTATGATTTTGAACCAGAAACCACCACAAGAGATATTTTATACGTTTCAGGAGAGCTAAAAAATGGAGAGAACTTACATATATTTGTAAATCACTGGAGTTCAAGACGCAATGGTCAAGAAAAATCTGAACCAAAAAGATTACATACTGCTAATATTTTAAGATCTAAAATTGATTCTATTCAAAAAATTAATAAAAAAGCTAAAATTGTGATAATTGGTGATTTTAATGATGAACCAACGAATAAAAGCTTATATCAGGTATTAAATGCTGGAAATAACCAACGATCAAATAATAATAAGGTGCTTTACAACCTCATGTATGACAAATCAGTTAATGGGATGGGGTCATATAATTTTAGAGGCAATTGGAATATGCTCGATAATATCATCATCTCACAAAGCCTGTTAAAAAACAAAAAAGGCTATATCGTCTCTACTGATGGAGGACAAATATTCAAAGAGCGATGGATGCTATATGACAATGTTAAAACCGGACAAATGACACCAAGCAAAACATATGGTGGGCCAAACTATTATGGTGGAATCAGTGACCATTTCCCAGTATACCTAATCTTAAAAAAATGATATTTAAATTATGAAGTTATTAAGCTCATTACTATTATATATTTTGATAATTCAAGTTTCGATAGATGCACAAAACACAACGCTAAAAATTGGTTTATTAAAATATAAGGGTGGTGGTGATTGGTATGCAAATCCCACAGCACTTCCTAATTTAATCATTTTTTGTAACCAAAAGATAAACACGCAAATCAAGATACCAGATATTACAATAGATGTAGGAAGTAGTGAAATATTTGAGTTTCCTTTTATACATTTAACTGGCCACGGAAATGTAATTTTTTCTGAATCAGAAGCGAAAAACCTAAGAAGCTATCTTATCTCTGGTGGATTTTTACATATTGATGATAATTACGGTTTGGATAAATATATTCGTCGCGAAATGAAAAAAGTATTTCCTGAGCTGGAATTTATTGAACTTCCTTTTTCGCATCCTATTTATCATCAGAAATATAATTTTCCGACAGGCTTACCCAAAATTCATGAGCATGACAAGAAACCATCCCAAGGCTTTGGTTTAATATATGAAGGAAAACTTGTCTGTTTCTATTCATTTGAAAGTGACCTAGGTGATGGTTGGGAAGATATTGAAGTTCATAATGACTCCCCCACCAAACATCTGGAAGCACTAAAAATGGGAGCGAATATAATTAGCTACTGCTTTAGCAGGTAATTAGTCCTTCGACTTTACTTCGACTTGGCTCAGTAAGCAAACTTAGGGTGAAAATACAGTAACAGAGTTCTATCATTTTTTTTTCTAATAAACTTAATTTTATTCCTTTGATTATTATAATATATCAAAAATAAATTGTAATATTGCAGCCTGAATTTTGAAGAACATAATTTTAATATAGAATAGCATGGACTTAATGAAAGTTGTTGAAAATGAATTTGCTGTGAAAAATGACCTACCAGCATTTGGTAGTGGTGATACAGTTACTGTTCATTATAAGATTAAAGAAGGAAGTAAAGAAAGAATCCAGCAGTTTAGAGGGGTTGTACTACAAAGAAGAGGAAATGGTAGTACTGAGACTTTTACTGTAAGAAAGATGTCAGGTAATGTTGGAGTTGAAAGGATTTTTCCTGTTAACACACCTGCAATTGAAAAAATTGATATCAACAAAAAAGGAAAAGTAAAAAGAGCAAGAATCTTTTATTTCCGTAAACTTACTGGTAAAAAAGCAAGAATTAAAGAGAAAAGATTTTAAGCTGAACTTTTAAATAAAAATATTATACAAAAAGCTATCCATCAGGTTAGCTTTTTTTCTGTGTTAATCTAGCTATTCTATCATTCAGAGACTATTTAGAGCTTGTCTATAAAGTCCGACTTCTGTGTTGTTGCTCAAAATCTAAATCCTCAAATACACTAGTATTCTGTGGTTTAGATTTATCACACGCCCCCGATAAAAATACGGGGCAGGCTTTAAATTCGAACTTTCTAGTTCAAACTCTTGACTTTGGACACACACTATTTAATAACAAACTCAACTCTCCGATTTAGCAATCTACCTGCAGCTGTTTTATTTGAAACAACAGGCTTTTTCTCACCAAAACCTTTATTATAAACTCTGCTTGAATTAATTCCTTTTGAACGTAAATACTTTTTTACTGCTTGTGTTCTACTAATTGATAATTGAAGATTATAATCAGTTTCCCCAACATTATCAGTATGACCATATAACACAATTTTCAATCGGGGATTTTCCTTTAAAAACTCAACCAATCTGTTTAATTCAGCTTTACTAACATTGTTTAGCTTGTTTGATCCTGTAGAGAAATTGACATTATTGAGAATAACCGGTTTTCCTTTTTCCATTTTCTCAATTTTAAAATCAACTGTAGTTGGTGGGTCAAACTTGCCATTCTCAGGATTAATATAAACAGAGTTAAAGAAATAGCCCTTTTTCTTTGCTGTCATTATAAATTCTTCATCTTTCTTTACAGGAACAGCCACTGCATAATTCCCCGAATATTCATCAACCATACCCTCTGTCAGTTCGTCCGTTTGTATACTCTTTAACTCAACACGAGCACTTGTTATTATACGCCCTTTATCATCATATAATTTCCCCTTTACAAAAAGAACTTTCTTAGGTCTGGCCTTCTCATATAGACCAGCAGAATATATATCCCAGTTATTATCTTCATTTAATGACCTTGACGAAAAAAATATTTTTTTACCATTTGCACTAACAATTAGTCCTAATTCATCATTTCCTGTATTTATCGGATAACCTATATTGGTAGGTTCAGACCATTGCCCCTGCCCTTGATTCTGCGAATAAAAAACATCATAACCTCCAAGACCAAAGATACCATTTGTTGAATAATACAAAGTTTTACTATCTGAATGAATGTAAGGCGTTTTCTCATCTCCTTCGGTATTAATTACAGGGCCAAGGTTTTTCGCCTTCCCCCAATAACCATTATCATCTTTTTCTGTTTTATAAATATCCATACCACCATAACCTCCATCACGCGCACTCGAAAAAAACAATGTTTTTCCATCAGCAGTTATTGAAGGCATTCCTTCAAAAGTACTAGCACTGTTTATTCGACTATTCATCCTTTTTAACGGTGTCCACACCCCATTAACCCTGTCTGAAGTAAAAATATCACAATTTTTATAAGAAGTATAATTAGCTCTTTCAAACTCACAGATTGTAATAAATATATGGTTATTATCAATTGTAATAGTAGCTCCTCCCTGATTTCTTCCATCATTAAAAGGTTCATGCAAGGGTCTGCCAGCTGAAAAAACAAAGCTCGAGGAATCTTCCCAAAGCCTAACACTAAGGTTTAATTTCTCCTCAGATTTCTCATAAGATGTATTAGGAAATCGTACAATTCTTCTTGAAAAAATTAGCAATTCTTCGTCTGGAGAAATTAATGGAAGATACTCATCATATGATGTACAAACATCCGTTAAAGGTTTAGGATTAAATGGAACGGGATTATTTATTAGTTCAAGATAATAATCTACATTCTTAAGCATTTTTTGTACTTTATTTACAAAACTCATACTTTCTCTATTATAATCTAAAAAAGTATGCAGATAGAACCCAGATTTTTCAAAATCCTTTGTAGCATAATAAAAATCACCTAAATAGTAATATGCCGTATAATAATTAAAAGAAGGGCATAACTCTACTACTTTTAAAAAATACTGTTCAGCACTTTTGTAATAATGTTCTACTCGTTTTATACTATTCGTGTCATATGGCGTTTTTATTGCTTGCTGATAGTGAATTTCACCAAGTTTATAGTATGCATCAGCAAACCCAGGTTCTACCTCTATTGCTTTTTCCAGCAAACTTTGAGCTTCTTTTTGTTTATAATCAGGTTTATTAATTGCTTCATTGTACAGTTTTTGAGCCTCAACATTATTTATTTCTTTACAATCACCTCTTTGTCCATAAATAGTTACAGAAAAAGCACACAAGAGAAAACAAATTAACAACTTTTGCCTAAAAAAAGCACTGCGATATATTACACTTATAACCATACACTTATGATATATATACCTAAAATTAATCTTATTGAAAACAATAAATTACAAGAATCCTACCATTTATAAATTGTCAGCTTTATTATCTGCATCACTTTTCAGTTTTTCAGCTTTCACTTTAGCATTATCCAAAAGCTTATCCGATTTTTTGTCAGCTTCCACATTCAACTTATCGGCTTTTGTCTGGGCTTCATTGTGAATTTTTTTAGCGTTCTTGTCTGCTTCAACATTCAGTTTATCAGCAGATTTTTTCGCTTCTTTTTTTAACAATTCACCAGACTTTTTTGCAGCAATTTTAGTAATTGGATTTTTGGCATCACTAAGCAATTTGGCGGCTTGCTTATCAGCCTCACCAACAAGCTGCTTAGCTTTCTTATCAGCTTCATCTTTCAATTTATCAGCTTGTTTATCAGCTTCTACGACAAGCTTATCACCTGCTTTCTTTGCCTCTGCTTTTATTTTTTCTACTTCTTTTTCTGCTTCAGCAATCAATTTTTGAGCCTCTTTATCAACATCACCAATAAGTTTTTTAGCCTCCGCTCCTATTTCTTCTTTTATTTCATCTTTCACACCACCATCTTTACTACCTGCCAATCTAACTTTTGGGTCAGTTACCGTACCTACCACTTTGGCATTTATCTGAATATTTTTGGCAATATCAATTTCTTTTCCAGTTTTTGCGAATAAATTGTCCACTACTTTATTTATACTTCCCCCAAGTTCATCTCTTGGAATTTTCATTTTTAAATCATAATCAATTTTTTGATCAATACCCTGAGTTCCACCAAATTCAAATTCAGATTTTCCCATTTTCATTTTCGTGGGATCAACTTTTATATTTCCATTCTTTATTTCAAATTTTAAATCAATATTTTTAAGACTAGGATTAGCAAGTTTTTTCCATTTTGTCAATTCTGCCAGTTTAGTGAGTGATTCAACATCCTTTAATTTAATATTTTCAGATTGGAATCGGCCTTTTCCATTTAAAGTTTTATATACCGGTGATAAATAATAATCAAGGTCAGTTGAAAATTTGAAATCTAATGAAAATTTCCCATTTGTATTTTTTGCTATCGGGGCTAATTGTTTAACTGTATTAAATGTTTCGAAAGCGTCCGGGATATTAAAATCCTTAACATTCATCGTATAACTCACCCTGGGGTTTAATGTATCTTTTGAATCATAATATCCATCCATCTTGACACTACCTTCGAGCATATTCATATTTACTCCTTTAAATATCATTTTACTGTCTTTTAAAATAATATCACCTTTTAAATTGCTTATTTCCATGTTATCATAGAAAATCTTATTCATTTTTGAACGTAATAGAAAATCAATATTTGCAGGAATGGCAAATGCAGTTAAAGGAATTGTATCAACACTTTCTTCTGTAGCCTCTTCAGTTTCCTCATCACCTAATATATCAACAGCACTAAAGTATGTTGAAGCAAAATTAAATCTTGCCACTAAAGTAGAGTCATGAAAAACATAGGGCAATATATTATCAAGCGTCCCATTGAAGTGCATATCCGTTTCTCCAATATTTATATCCAACTTGTTTAAGCTAACAAAATTTGGATTAAATGTCATTAATGCCGATGGAATCATTACAGTTTCTGGCAAATCACTGCTTTCATAACTAAAACCACTTAATTCCATGTTACCTTCTGCCTTAAACTCATCATAGTTTTCCTTTTCCAGGGAAGAAAGCTTACCTGCAAAATCAAGATTTGCATCTAAGATACCTTTTATGGTCATATCATCAAGTGGAACAATATCCTTTAAACTACCAAAATCAATTTTACCAACTAGTTTACCATTCATATCCACATCATCAACAGTAGTAATAATTTTCATATTGGCGTCAAAAGGGTTTTTAGCCAGCTCAATATGGGCTTTTTTAATATCAATAACATTATCATCACCACTACCACCTTTATTATCAATCTGCATATTAACATTTATATTTTCGACAGATTCCGGTAAATCAGGGTACTGAAAACGTGCATTTTCTACTAATAGTTTGATACCAAATGCAGGAATATTATCATCATTATAAATACCGTTTACATATCCGCTGAGCTCAAATTCACCAGAAGTTTCAACTCCTTCAAAATCGGTCATATAAACAGCAGGAATTAGTGAAAGAACAGGTTTAAATGCTGTTTTCCCAGTTTTAAAATCAATATCTATAGTAATATCATCCTCAGGCATTTCTATTTCACCATCAAAGCCCATCACAATTTCATTTATATTGAATTCATTTTCCTTAAATTTAAAAATGTATTTTTCTAAATCAACATCCAAATCAGATTTAAAACCAACACTTACTTTTTTCAAATAAGTAATACCCTCATAGCTTGTCGTTAGGGCTTTTATGCTAGAAAGGATATTTAATGTAGTGTGATCCTGGGTCATATCTCCTTTCAAGTAAAAATCAAGGCCATCCATTGCTGCATATATATCACCTTCAGCATCATCATAAATAATTTTGGCATTTATTATTTCAAATTTTTTCAGACTAATTTTAAATTTAGAACCACTTGCCATGGTATCAACTTCTTCCACTGCTGTTGTGTCTTCTTTTACAATATCCCAATTAGCTTTTCCATTTTTTAAAACTTTTGCTAAAACTTTAGGCTCGTTAAGTATAATTGCTTTTATTTCTATTGCATCACCAAATGCAACACTCATGAGATTTACATCAGTTTGAAAATAATTAAACGCAACTAATGTATCTTTATCAAATTCTTCCACACCACTTAACGAGAGCTCATCAATACGTATGCTTAATGCCGGAAAGCTACGAAATAAGGATAAATCCAAATCAGCAAACTCCAGTTTAGCATTTAAATACTCACCTGCCTGGGTAGTAATAAGTTCCTTTATTTTCCCTTTAAACAACATTGGGGCAAAAAACAGAAACAAAACAATAACCAACAATATAATAGATGTTACTTTAAGAATTTTTTTCATTTGATGGTTTTTTATATTTTTGTTGTATTGATTTAAAAACAAACTTACATATTTTTTTCTATAAAAATATTGAATAAAATAAGAAGTGTAAATCTTTTTTCTTATATTTTCAGCCGTTTCAAAATGGACCCGTAGCACAACCTGATAATGCACTTGACTACGGATCAGGAGGTTAGGGGTTTCCCGTCCGACCGGAGTCAGCCGGGCGGGGAATCCCTTCTTTCATAATTATAAGTAACACAATGGAACAATGGTTTGTGTATGTAATACAGAGTTTAAAAGACAATTCTTTTTATACAGGCATGTCGCAAAATCCCAAAAAGCGACTTTTAGAACATAATACCAAAAAATCAACTTACACAAGTGCATATATTCCATGGGAAATAGTTTATACTGAAGAATGCTCTATAGGTTAGAAGCAAGAAAACGAGAAAAATATCTGAAATCATCTGCAGGAAGAAGGTTTATAAAGAAAGAAATAGAAAAAGGAACTAATAATTAAATAAATATTACATAATTTGCAATTACAAGCTAATTTATTTATTTTTGCGTCCTTAAATATTGGACTCGTAGCATAACTGGATAGTGCACTTAACTGCGGATCAGGAGGTTAGGGATTCCCCGTCCGACCGGAGTCAGCCGGGCGGGGAATCCCTTCTTTCATAATTATAAGTAACACAATGGAACAATGGTTTGTGTATGTAATACAGAGTTTAAAAGACAATTCTTTTTATACAGGCATGTCGCAAAATCCCAAAAAGCGACTTTTAGAACATAATACCAAAAAATCAACTTACACAAGTGCATATATTCCATGGGAAATAGTTTATACTGAAGAATGCTCTATAGGTTAGAAGCAAGAAAACGAGAAAAATATCTGAAATCATCTGCAGGAAGAAGGTTTATAAAGAAAGAAATAGAAAAAGGAACTAATAATTAAATAAATATTACATAATTTGCAATTACAAGCTAATTTATTTATTTTTGCGTCCTTAAATATTGGACCCGTAGCATAACTGGATAGTGCACTTGACTACGGATCAGGAGGTTAGGGGTTCGAATCCCTTCGGGTTCACACTGAAAACAAAAAAGACTTACATTTCTGTAAGTCTTTTTTGTTTTAGGGTTTGTATACAATTTACATACAAACTGAATTTTATCCCCACTCTATGCATTACCTGAATAGATTTCAGGTTTTTTTTATAATTGGATATTTACTTTATTGAATGTGTTTTATAGGAATTCAAATCTTGATGCCTTTAAACTCATAATTTCTAGTATGTTTCAAATTCATCGTCATTAACTTCTTTTTTTGTTGTACTGTATGTTTGTTTAAAGGTTCATCTTTGGTTTTTTTTCTTCTGTCTTCATTTTAGTTTTGTCATTAGTTGTTTTAAAAAATGCAACTGCGTCTTCTAATTGTATTGCCTGAAGCGACATATCCTTAGAACTTGCAGTCATTTGGTCTGCAGCCGATGAATTTTGTGTTATAACTTTAGTAAGTTCCTGAATTGCATCGTTAATTTGATTTGCTCCTGAGTTTTGCTCATTTCCTGCATTTGCAATTTCCTGAACCAATATAGCAGTTTTTTTTATTTCAGGTGTTATCTCTGATAATAATTTCCCGGACTCTTCAGCGGTAATAACACTTGAGTTTACAAACTTATCAATTTCGTGTGCTGCATTTTTACTATTTTCTGCAAGTTTCCTTATTTCTGTTGCAACTACAGCAAAACCTTTACCGTGTTCGCCAGCTCTGGCAGCTTCAATTGCCGCATTAATTGCAAGAATATCAGTTTTTTCGGCAATATTACCGATTACTGATATTTTTTTTGCAATTTCTTTCATTGCTTCAAGAGTTGTTTTAAATGATTCATATCCCTTATCAATACCATTTACAGCATTTATTGATATTTTTTCTGCTAATAATGCATTTTCTGTATTTTGACTAACATTTGCAGTCATTTCTTCCATAGATGCAGAAACTTCTTCAATTGAAGCAGCTTGCTCATTTGAGCCAAAGGCTATTTTTTGAGCATATGTGCTAATCTTTAAACTTGCAAGCTCAATTTGTTCAGATACATTTTGGATAGAAACAATTATTGTATTTAACTGTTCAAGCATTTCCCTAAAATTCCGATCCAGCTCACCTCGAATATTACTTTTTTTCGAATTTGCCAATGCTTTACCAATTTCACCATTTGATATAACTTTCACCATTTCGTTGATATCTAAAAAAACATCTGTAATCTTATTAAATGCTTTAAATATAGCACCAAGTTCATCATTTCTGAATGTTATCGTCTTTTCAAATATTTGCATTTCTGAAATTTGCCGACTTTTCTCCTCCAACTGTTGTATAGGCCTTATAACAGACCTTTTAACAAGAATAATGGTGAATAAAATAAAAAAGAAAAGTATTAAAATAAAAAAGGCAATTGCTTTGTATATATCAGTCTTCAACTGTTGATTAATTTGAGTTATGTCATGAACAAAATATAAAGCTCCAACTTTCCTATTTCCCGCATCAAATATTGGAAAAACACCCAATACAAATACTTTATTATTAAATTCTAATTTTGTGTTTATTATTTTGCCATCATCAGGGATTTCCTGTGATGATATACGAAAATCCTGAATAGAAATTTTATCCGTAGTATGATTAATAAGAACTTCGTCTTGCATTGCGTTCCAATTTGTCATCTCACGATAGATCTTTCGAGCTGTTTCCCATTTCTTTTCATTTAAATATTCTTTTGAAATGAGTAAAGCATATTCATCCTCGGTTTTTGCTTTCATCAATTCAGAGAATTTATTCATATTTACACCAATTTCAATATATCCCAACAGTGTATTTTTATAGTAACAGGGCTGCACAACACGATAAGCAAATGCTCTTGAACCAAGCTCTAAACCTGCAAACTTACTTTTAGTTTCAACTGCATTTAAAAAAGTCGTTCTTTTTATAGTATCGCCTCTCATTTTAGGACGGTGAACCCTCAAAAAACATGTTTTTTGAGGGCTGGGATTGATAAAATACCAATGAGTAATATTAAATTTTTCTTTCAGGTTATTAAATTCAGCTAAACAATAATTGTTTAGCTTATCAAAATCTTTCTCATAGAAAAGTTCTTTTATTCTTTCGTCTCTTGATATTAATTCTGCAGTAACTGACAATTTTATGCTATCTGTTTTTAAATAACCTGCAAAAATTTCTTTGTTGTACGTAAGCGACTGCTTCGTAACTTGTTCTATTTTTTGAATATATGAATATATAATAAACAGTAGTGTAAACAGGAATACCACAAACAATGCCCCGGATGCCGCTATACTGATTTTATTTCGTATATTAAGTTTCATTTTTTATACCGGTTTAAATTTAAAATTTCTAATATGTTTCAAATTCATCTTCATTAAGTTCATTTTCTTTTAAATTTAGATTAGAACCTTCTTTTTGGGTACTATATGCTTGTTTTTTAAAAGGTTCATCTTTGTGTATTTCTTCCGTCTTCCTTTTCGTTTTCTCATTAGTCGTTTTAAAAAATGCAACAGACTCTTCTAATTGTATTGCCTGAAGTGACATATTCTTAGAACTTGCCGCCATTTGGTCTGCAGCCGATGAATTTTGTGTTATAACTTTAGTAAGTTCCTGAATTGCATCATTAATCTGATTTGCTCCTGAATTTTGTTCATTCCCCGCATTTGCAATTTCTTGAACCAATACAGAGGTTCTTTTTATTTCGGGTGTTATTTCAGATAATAATTCTCCTGATTCTTCTGCTATCTTAACACTTGTACTAACTAGTTTCTCTATTTCCTGTGCAGCAATTTGACTATTTTCAGCAAGTTTCCTGATTTCTGTTGCAACTACTGCAAAACCTCTTCCTTGCTCTCCTGCTCTAGCTGCTTCAATGGCTGCATTAATAGCCAAAATATCTGTTTTTTCTGAAATATCACCAATTATTGTTATTTTCTTGGCAATCTCTTTCATTGCTTCCAGGGTTGTTTTAAATGATTCATACCCTCTTGTAATTCCTTCAGCTGAATTCGTTGATATTTTTTCAGCAATTAATGCATTCTCTGTATTTTGACTAATATTTGCTGTCATTTCCTCCATAGATGCAGAAACTTCCTCTGTTGAAGCTGCCTGTTCATTTGAGCCAGATGCTATTTCTGCTGATGTTATACTTAATTGATTACTTCCCAAACTTATATTTTGTGTAGCAGATGAGATACCTTCCACAACTTCACTTAATTTATCTTTCATTGTTGATAGGGCAATTCCCAATGGACTGTATTGATTTTTGTCATTCCCACTGGTACTTAAATCACCAGTTGCTATTCTTTCAGCATAACTAACTCCTTTTTTGAATGATTGAAGCATATCTCTTAATGCATCAGCTAAAACTCCAATTTCATCTTTTTGATGGATTTCCATTTCTGCATTATAATTACCAGCAACCACTTCTT
>JAOZNO010000614.1 GCA_029933755.1 Bacteroidales bacterium
GGAAAAAATCACTAAAAGAACAAAATGGTTTGAATCGGAACTTGAATATTTAAATATAGAATATATAACATGGCAATTAACAGGGAAAGCTTTAAAAAATGAAAAAATACCTGAAGAAATATTGGAACGTATTAATTCAACTACTAATGCCTTAAAAAAACTCGAAAAGGATTTAAAAAAGAGACAATCTGAGATATTTATTATTCAAAATGACTTAGCTGATCTTTTGCAGGAAATCAATGAGATTCAAGAAAATTTGGATAAAACACTTTCCGATTTGCAATCCCAAATTTTAGTTCAGGATAGCCCAGTTTTATGGAATGCGAAAGATTCAACACTTCAATTAAAAATATTAAAACTAAGGTTTCAGAAATCATTAAATGAAAACATTCGGATAGTAAGCACTTTTTTACCAAAAAACAAAAACAGAGTAATCATTCATTTCATCATTACTATTTTAATAATTATCTTTCTGATTATACTGAACAAAAGAGTTAAGCAATTAAACTTACCTGTTGATAGTAGAAAACACAAGAATGCCAAGTATGTGATATATCATTATGTCTCGTCAACTTTAATTGTAGGATTAATGATATCAACCTGGTTGTACCCGAATATTCCAACAAGTGTAAGAGAGTTAATTATACTGTTATTATTAATTCCTACAGCTTTTTTATTACCCATTTTAGCTACCGGCAGAATAAAACAGTTTTTATTTATTATTCTGTTTATATTCTTAATTAATGAAATTTTATTCTTTTATCAATCAAAGTTATTTTTTTCCAGAATTGCCCTTTTAATTGAAAATAGTATAATGATTTGGGTTGTTTACAAAATTATAATACCTAAAAGTAATAACAAGTCGTTATTATTAGGTAAGTGGTGGGTGTGGATTATTAACGTTTCTAAATTATTTTTACTATTACTAATTGGCTCAATATTAAGCAATGTGTTTGGTTTTATGAATTTAGCAATTCTTTTAAATAAAACAGTCATCTCAGCTCTATTATTCGCTATCGTTCTTAGTTTATTTGTAATTGTAATTAACAGTGCTATAATGATACTGTTAAAATCAGAAAGACTACAACAATCAAAAATAATCTTTAAATATAATGAATCTATTGAACAAAAAACATTAGCTATTGTTCAAATATTAGTATTCTTTTTATGGCTTAGGGCTATTTTAAAATCTATAGGGTTCTTAAGCAATGTTTCAAATTGGTTAATCGAAGTTTTTATTAATGATTGGGAAATTGGACCTATTTCTTTTTCAATTGCTAACATTTTTGGTTTTTTCTTCATTTTGATTGCTACATATATAGTATCAAAATCTATAAAGATAATTTTAGAAGAAGAAATATTTTCCCGTATTAAATTACCTCGTGGTGTACCAGGTGCAGTAACTATGTTAACTGGTTATTTCATTGTTGGTGCCGGACTTATACTTGCACTATCTGTTGCCGGTATTGATTTAAGCAAATTTAGTTTAATGGCAGGTGCCTTAGGTGTAGGTATTGGTTTCGGTTTACAAAATGTAGTTAACAATTTTATTTCGGGCTTAATACTTGCTTTTGAAAGACCTATTCAGATAGGAGACACTATTGAAGTAGGAAATTTAATGGGAAATGTAAAACAAATCGGAATTAGAGCCAGTACTGTCCGAACCTTTGACGGTTCAGAGGTAATCGTCCCTAACGGAAACCTAATATCTAAAGAGCTTATAAACTGGTCATTATCTGACAAAAGAAGAAGAAGAGAGATAAAAGTGGGGGTTGAATATGGAACAAACCCACAAGATGTTTTGGATTTATTAGCTAAAGTGGCTGATAATGATAAAAGAGTACTTAAAGTTCCAAAACCACTTTGTTTATTTGATAGTTTTGGAGAAAGCTCTTTAGATTTCAGGTTATTATTCTGGGTTCCTTTGGACTCAGGCCTGACGATTCAAAGTGATGTAACCATGGAACTATATAAAGCTATTGATGAAGCTGGAATGCAAATCCCTTATCCTCAACATGATTTACACATTAAGTCTTTTGACCCAAGCATACAAAAAACAATTTTACCAAGTTTTAATAACAAGAATAAAAAAGAAGATTGATTATGAAAAAATTACTAATTTTTGTTTCATTTTTGACTATTGTAGGTGTAGGTGGTTATTTCCTTTCACCCGAATATTTAAAGACCGCTATTCAATACCAAACACCAGACATTGACGATTACAAAATATTTAAAAATAGAACAGTAAAGGCAGATAAACATATCCCTTGGGAGATTTCCGGCGATTACAACAAAAAGGATTTTAGTAAAGTAACAAATGAGAAAATAATGGAGCTCGACCCAGTTGCATTTCTAATTGTTCAAAACCGTAAAATTAAATTTGAAAAGTACTGGCAAGGATATAATGAAGACTCTTTATCAAATTCATTCTCAATGTCCAAAAGTATTATTAGCCTGCTAATAGGTATTGCTATTGACGAAGGCCACATAAAAAGTGTTGACCAAAAAGTTGGTGATTTTATGGCAGAATTTGCGACAAAGCCCAATGATGTATTAACGATTAAAGATTTGCTCACAATGAGTTCCGGATTAAACTGGGATGAATCATATTCAAGTCCTTTTTCTGTAACTACACAGGCATACTATGGTAGCGATTTATTTGGTTTAATAAATAAATTAAAAGTTATTGAAAAACCCAGTTTAAATTGGAAATATTTAAGTGGGAACACACAAATTCTGGCTTTTATTTTAAAAAAGGCTACAGGAATGAATGTTGCAGATTATGCCTCAGAAAAGCTATGGAAACCATTGGGTGCAAAAAATGATGCCTTATGGTGTTTGGACAAACAGGATGGAATGGAAAAAGCTTATTGCTGTTTTAATTCAAATGCAAGAGATTTTGCAAGAATTGGACAACTCGTTTTGAATAAAGGAATGTTTGATGATATAGAAATAATCTCAAAAAAGTATATTGATGAGGCCACCAAACCCGCAATTAACTTAACTGGAGATAAAGGAAGACTCGTTGATTTTTATGGCTACCAATTTTGGATTGTCCAATACAAAGGATATAATATTCCTTTCGCACGTGGAATTTTAGGGCAATACATTTTTGTTATTCCAGATAAAAATGCTGTAATTGTTCGTTTAGGACATAAAAGAAGTGATAAAAGAACTTTTCACTCAGAAATGCCTGATGACGTATATTTATACCTGGATGCCGCTATGGAAATTTTGGATTAGGAAAAACCTAAGTTCGATATAAGCAATTTGGTAACTACTCAGCCACCTAGTTGTCAAAAAAATGCCACAGATTACTTACGTGAGATCGCTTCGCTAAGTTCACAGATTCTAAAACAAGCAAAGCTTGTTTT
>JAOZNO010000615.1:0-3176 GCA_029933755.1 Bacteroidales bacterium
TTTAATTGTTGACGATGTATTGCAAAACATTCAAATTATTGGAAAAATTTTAACCGATACCAATTATAACATTAGCTATGCAACAGACGGCATTTCTGCAATAGAAAAAGTTAACAATATAAATTTTGATCTTATTCTGCTCGATATAATGATGCCGGAAATGGATGGGTTTGAAGTTTGCAGATTATTAAAACAAAATGAAAAGTCAAAAGATATTCCGGTAATTTTTTTAACTGCAAAAACGGATGAAAAGAGTATTATAGAAGGCTTTTTATCAGGAGGACAAGATTATGTTAGTAAGCCTTTTCAATCGCAAGAATTACTTGCCCGAATAAAAACACACTTAAGATTAAAGAAACAGTCAGAAAAATTGGAAAAAATAGTTGACAAGCTTTCTATTAAAAATAAAAAGATAAAAAGTAGTATTCAATACGCAAAAATAATTCAATCTGCTTTATTTCCTGATACAGAAGATATCAAAAAAGATTTTCAAGACTTTTTTCTTATTTTTAAACCCAAAGATATTGTTTCAGGTGATTTTTACTGGTATCATAAAAGTGAAAGTTATCAAATTTATATAATTGCTGATTGTACCGGTCATGGTGTACCTGGTGCAATGCTTTCAATGGCAGGAAAAACTTATCTTGACCAAATTATAAAATATGACAGGATTACACAACCAGACCAGATTTTAAATAGATTAGATATACATTTCAAACATTTATTAAAGAACTCAAAATTGGATATCACAGACGGAATGGATATTTCGGTGTTTAAATTTGATAAGCATAAGAAACAGGCTTCTTTTAGTGCTGCCGGCCATGATTTATTTTATCTAAAAGATAAGCAGGTGATGCAAATAGAGGGTGATTATATGTCAATTGGTGGTTTTGATTCAGAAAATGAGCAAAATTACACTTTACATATTATTGATATTGATAAAAAACCAAAATATCAGTTTTATATGTGTTCTGATGGATATACTGACCAGCTTGGTGGATTAAAAGGAAAAAGGTTTTCTACAAAAGCCTTAAAGAAACTGATTGTTGAAAATTATGATAAACCTTTTGGAATCCAGGAAAAAAAATATTTAGATACACTTTCCACATGGATGAAAGATTTTAAACAATTGGATGATATTACTTTAACCGGATTTTCATTGCAGTCTTTTGACAGTTAATCTCAGCAAGTAAATACTATCCTGAATTATGCACAAGTTTCTATACTAAACTAATCAGTAGCCCCGTCTTTCAAGGCGGGGATTGGAAGATGGACAAAATACCCTTCCTCAAAATTTGGAAGACCTTGTAAATTAAAAAATATAAGCTTCCAAATTTTGAGGAAGGAGGGATTAGCTACAATCCAACCCCGACCTAAAGGACGGGGCTACTGACAGGTAGGTTTGATCAAAGTTTCTCGAGAAAATCGGGACAGGTAATGAACCTTTAGCTCATGCGTAGCATAATTAATTAGGCTATATTCATTCGTAAATTTTTATACTTTTGATTTTTTATAAAATATCATTAATGAGGATAAGTGTTTTTTTATTAATTATCGGTCTGATTTACTTTTCAGCTTGTCAGAAGGATGAATTTGATTATTCAACTGATATATCTTTACAATTTTCAACAGATTCTATTGTTTTTGATACTATTTTTTCAGGAATTGGATCAGCTACAAAAAGCTTGAAGATTTACAACCCTTCTAATAAAAAAATAAATATTTCTGAAATAAGACTTGCTGAGGGTACAAATTCAAAGTACCGGTTAAATATTGATGGTTTGTCTTCAAACTCTGCTCGTAATATTGTTATTGCTGCAAAAGACAGTATGTATCTGTTTGTTGAGATAACGATTAATACGGATCAGGATATGTTGCTTGAGCAGGATTTAATCATTTTTGAAACCAATGGAAATATACAGGATATAAAGCTACTGGCATGGGGGCAAGATGTACATTTAATTAATGCTGAGATAATTAATACAAGTATCTGGACAAATGATAAACCTTACCTCGTATATAATTCTGTGTTGGTAGATACTAATCAAATTTTAAGAATAGATGTTGGTACAAAAGTTTATTTTCATCGTGGAAGCAGAATGTATGTAGCCGGAACACTTGAAATTTCAGGCACTAAAGAAGAACCTGTTGTTTTGCAGGGAGACCGGTTGGAGTATGTTTATTCTGATGTGCCCGGGCAATGGGAAGGTATTTGGTTAATGAATGGAAGTAAACATAATAATATTGATTATGCTGAAATAAAAAATGCAATAATTGGTATTCGTGTTGATACATTAGCTGATGTGGATGTTCCAACGCTGACGATTTCAAATTCTAAAATTGAACATATGAGCTATGCTGGTATTTATGCCCAGGGTTCAACTATATTTGCAAGTAATTGTGTAATAGCTGACTGCGCTTATTATGCTCTTGCTTTAACTATTGGTGGTAGTTATGAGTTTTACCATTGTACTATTGCGAATTATTGGCAAAATACTTATAGAGATAGCCCTTCGGTGGTTTTAAATAATTATTATGAATACCAGGGGCAGGCAATAATTCGTGATCTTGATAAAGCGACATTTGGAAATTGTATAATTTGGGGTGATAAAAAGAATGAACTTTATTTTGATAAATTTCCGGATACAGGAACTTTTAATTATTTATTTGACCATTGTTTTATACGTATTAGTGATGAAGTAGAGAGAGAGGCAGCCAATTTTATTGGAACAATTTTAAATGAGAATCCCCTTTTTGTAAATACAGATGATTATAATTACCAGCTAGACACCTTGTCACCGGCAATTAACAAGGCAAATATTGACTTTATAAATCAATTTCCAACTAAACTTACTTATGACCTGAACGGGTTTGAGCGGCTTTTAAATTCTAAAGCTGATGTTGGGGCTTTTGAACGGGTGAATGGGAAAAAATGATTAAATACAATCCGCTTAGCGGGTTTCTAATAGAATGTTTGGAAGAATATTATCTGCTGTGGGGTTAATGAACGACCCGCTTAGCGGTTTGGTCTTGTTTGCTGATAACTTATCTAGTCTGCAAGGAAAACATCGTAAATCAATTAATCGTAAATTACATATCAGAAATAAAAATTGGTTTTTACTACAATCCGCTTAGCGGGTTTCTAATAGAATGTTTGGAAGAATATTATCTGCTGT
>JAOZNO010000615.1:3276-3366 GCA_029933755.1 Bacteroidales bacterium
TAAATTACATATCAGAAATAAAAATTGGTTTTTACTACAATCCGCTTAGCGGGTTATTGCAGAATATTCTGGAAATTATTATCTGCTGTG
>JAOZNO010000616.1 GCA_029933755.1 Bacteroidales bacterium
CACAGAGTTTCACGAAGAATACGCAAAGATACACAAAGAACGTTTTGTATAAAAACGGATGTTTTAAAAGCTTAGTCATCAGAAATATATGGTAGCGCACGTATCTGTAAATCATTAAATCAGTGAGACTATTATTTCAGAAGCGATAGTGAACTGAAATAGTAAAGTCGAACTGATCCCGATCGCTTTGCGAATCGGGATCTAATGGGTCTTATTCCCCGCCCCTTGGGGCGAAATAAATAAAAAGGAATACCTTTTTCGATACCCAATCCGCTTGCGGTGGGGTAGTTCATTTAATAAAGATATAAACATACATTCGAAACAACAGTAATTTAGAATTGCAGTGTTTTTCCTTACACTTACCATTATTCTCCCCTTACAAAAAGTACAAAAGCCCTCTATCTTTGTTGAAAATTAAATACTCAAGGAGTAATTAACCATATAAATCAAATAATAACCATTAGAAACTTTTTAAATTTATATTATGAAAAATTTATTTATTTTTACCATTTTAGCTTTAACTGCATTAAGTTTATTTTCATGTTCAGAGAAATCGCACAGTTCAAATATTAAACAAGATTTAAACACAGATAGTTTATATGTTAAATATAAAAACATGGTTAGCGACAGCAGTAATAGTCCTGCATGTGTAGATTGTGCTGCAATGGCATTAGCCTTATCATATGGTATGGATGAAGAAGTTGCTAAAAATAATGAAAAATTAGTAAAATTCTATATGGAAAATGGTTCAGTTCCATGTCCTGAATTACTTTGTAACAAAGAAAAACGTGAAACCCTATTATCAAAAACAAAATAAGCAAACAAAACTAACTATGAAAAAAATAAATATTCTCATAAGCATAATAATATTTACATTTTCAAGTCAATTTATAAATGCACAAAGTATGGATTGTATTTCTATGCTGAGATACAGAAAAGCCCAATTTCCATATGAGTTTAGCAATTTATCAAAAAGTGCGACTTGCTCATCGGGTAAAACATATGAATTTATCGTTCCATTAAAGGCTGGAAGTGAATACCGATTTAGTTTTTTTGCCAGTTCTGTTTTTAATCATCAAATTAATTTTCGTATAATTGATTTAAGTTCAAATGAGCTGGTATTAGATTTACCCGGAGAATTTGAAGCTATGGAAAATAACACTTGTGCTCTTCGTGAATATTTTCATTCAAAACTGAACAAATTAGTACATCCACATTATGATTTTTACCCAGCCACCTCAACTAATCTTAAAATAATTATTGAAATTCCATCAGTAGATGGAGAAAACCCAATAGACAACTCTATATATCAGAGGAATATGGATAAAATTAGTGGTTGCGTTACTGTTTTTGTTCAGGATAAAAAGGTTGATAACTTAGGTTTTAACTGATACCACAATTCAAAAATCAATAAATTAGGCAACCAACTTAACCAACTAATCAGCACATAGGTTTCAGGGCTATTATCCTTAAAAAGCCATAGAGAAATAAAGGCATAAATACGCAAAAACACGGCAGAAAGGGTCAATATCATACTTCGGGTCATATAAGTGCCATGTTTCTTGTAATCACCCGATTTTGCGTATTTATATGCTTTCCATGTAAAAAACCACCACAAAGGAGTTAAAATCATAAAACTAATAATAGCCCAAAACCCACCATGTGCATAAAAGCCCATAAGCAAACCACCCGGAGCAGCTAAAAAAAGAATAAAAAACACATAAATTTGTCCCAGTAATTTATGTATACCTAAAAACTTAAGTCTTACAAACTTAAAGAACTGTGTTAATCCACTTAACAGGATAATAGGAGCGGAGACGATGTGTACATAAAAGGCATATTTATACAATGATTGAAATAGCTCTTCTTTTCCCTTTAAAAAACCATAGGAAAAATCAGGCTGATAATACTCAAAAGTTTTTACAAACACCTGTATACCAACGATAAAACTAAGTAATATCAGAAACCATTTAACCGACAGACTGATCCACTTCATAAGTTTCTTTTTTTAAATAAGCATCTTCATGCCCTTTCATTACAGACTTCATCTTCAATATCACCTTAATATTGTACTTATCTTTTTCTGTTAAAAACTCATCTACATTAACATTTGTAGGTTTATACCATTTATACTTTCCGAAAAACGTTTGCCATTTTGTTGATTTAAACCGATAACCGTATTCTGCAAAAATCTCATTACGCATTACATCTAAATCCTCAATACTTAAATGTTTCCAATTTTCCAGAGTTTCAATTGGTGTACCTTCTATATAGCCCAAAGAACGAGTATAACACCCGTAAAAATAATCAATATCAATTTTCACAAATTTAGTATATTTAAAAAATCGATTTGTTTTTAACTCGCTTGTTTTCCCAAACTCATCCAGAGCAAAATATTTATAGCCCTGCAAACTATGATAAGGATAATCTAAATCATCTCCTTGCATAATTTCAATTAAGGTATCACCATAAAACTTATAGTACTCCTTACTCGTATTACATTCACTATCACCATTTTGAAGGGTTACATTTGAAATAGCCTGCATATCTTTATTCAACAAAACCAGTTTTGTTTGATTATCTACAAAATAATCACGGGCATCAGGTCCGGTTTCAAAAAAACCAACAATCACAGCTAAAATCCCCTCACCAAATGTTTTTGTAGCTTTCACCTCAAAAGAGGCATCGTTATTATCCACATATTCAGTGCTTAACACATTTAAAGGTCGAAGTTGTGCCGGTAAAAAGCCTAAATCATAAATATATGAAGGAGTAATAATATTACCTGAAGGTGGATAATATTCAGTATCAATTAACAGATTCATGGTTTTATTACTAAACTGCCAGTTTTTAATCAACTGTGACTCTAAGGGAGATTTCCCTAGTTCCTTATGTGGTGATAGGGTTCTTCCTTTTCGTTCCCGTCCTTCCAAATCAATCCAGCCATAAATATCCTCTATTTTAAACTGTGCTAATACATTTTCTTTGTCAGAAGGGTATAATGCAGTATACTTTGTATCAATAAGTTTATTACCCTTTAAATCAGACAAACCACGCAATCCATTTTTCTCAACGACAACCGTTCCTTCACGAATAGTTCCAATATTGTAAATTTTATCATATACAAGGGGAACGATTTCATTAAAACTACTATCAACAATACCCATTGTAAAAGTTTTAGCTTCATTTTCAATTCCATTATACTTTCCTTTTACAACATAGTAATAGTAGCTATTATCATAAATGGAATAAAATGGAACCTGGTCATATTTCCTATTTATTTTTTCTTTTATTTTTTTGAGTTCATCGTTTTTCAGGTAAACCAGTTTTACATTAGTTTCTGTAATTACAACAGAATCTATCG
>JAOZNO010000034.1 GCA_029933755.1 Bacteroidales bacterium
TTATTTAAAGAGAAAATTACCCTTTAGAGAGGTTGATTCCCAAGGTATTTGAGCTCCATTTGATTTTCTTTCAACGTCTTTTCTAACAGCTTTAAAAACTTGTTCAATTTGCATACCCGGTTCCTTGATATATTTAAGCAAAGCTTCAGTATATAATCCGTTGGCACCCATTCCGTCCGCAGCAGTTTTTCCGGGCGATGTAGCGTAGGCTATTAATGAACCTGATGGTGCATCAATAAATGCCAAGCCTTTTGATTTGGTGCTTCTTGACCAGCTTTGCTCAAACGGATTATCCCGACAAGCATCAAGAATAATGATATTTGTATTTGTTCCGGCATATTCCATTTTTGCCAAAACCCTACCTACAGCAACGCAATTGTATTCAACATCTTGTTCGTTTGTTAATATTGCATCAACAGGCATTAAGTAATTTTCACCGGCAAACTGAATTCCATGACCCGCATAATAAAATAGTCCTACATCAAAGTTAGGCAATTCGTTTCCAAATTGGTCAATTCCTTTTTTAATAGTTATTTGTCCAGCATTTTCAATTTTTATCACCTTAAAACCCATTTCTATGAGTGTGTTTTCTATAGCACGTGCATCATTTTCTGCATTAGCTAACTTATTTGCACTTTTATATTGCCCATTTCCAATAACTAAAGCCAGCCTTTTTTGAAAAGTAATTAGTTTGTTTTCTATTTTTTCAACTCCATCTTCATCCTTTACAACAATAGAAACATTATTTTCTCCTCTTTTCAGTAGAATTTTTTGAGTGATTTTATATCCTACACCTTTTGTTTTTTTCAAGTCTTTTCCTTTACTTTCTATATATAGTGAATCGTTAATGAAAACCTTAACACTTGAAATATTAGCACCTTCATTTATATTATACTTTAAAGAGTACTTATCGGTTTGGACAATTGCATAGCTTGCAGCAGGTTCAAGCACATTAATTTTTATTGCATTTTTATTATTTACTTTTAAACTATGTTTACCACTCGAAAATTGTTGTGAAATTGCCAATGAGGCTATGCAAACAAATATTACGGATAATAAAATTTTTGTCTTCATGGCTTATGTTTTTTAATGTATTTATATAATCAAGTTTTATTAATATTCCCTTTAGTAAATTGACTAAAAATTAAGTGAAAAATAAACCGATGGGCCTTTTATTAATGGATTGTAGGTGAAAAAATAATTTATTTTTTTTTGGTTTAAAGATACGGATCGTTCAGTCATTTTCTCTTTTGCTTGTTTTGCCGTAATAATTGCATCGCTTACCCAAATACCCAAGGCTGCAAATCCAAATATTCTGGAACTTAGTTTTTGATTATTTGTTTTTCGATATAAGTCATCGCTTTCATTAATATCGGTAGATGCAAGATATTTGTCGAAATTTTTCCGATACTTACTATTATATATAATGGAAATTCCTAAAAAAGTATAGGCTGCTGCACCAACTGCCAAATAAGGTTTTTTACGTGAAAGTTTATAATTTCCAAGCCCCGGATAAAGAACAGAATATAAAACAGCGGTACCAACTCCTAAATCCGACTCCATATATTTGGCCATAACTTCTATTTTTATTTTTTCATCAATAAAAACGTTGTCTGATTTTAAATCCCAGCTAATTAATTTATCATTTCCGCCTTTAATTTTTGTTCCAATGCTGCCTTCAAATGATTGTGCATCCTTGCAAAGAGAATCATTAGCTAAATAAATATCTACCCAAACAACAAATCGGTCATTTTTATCAAAATTGACTATGTCGTAACTAATTATAACTTTATTGCCAGCATATTGCAAGTCAGTTACTTTAACTTCCGCTTTTTTTTGTGCTAAAACAGGGTTTATTATAAATATTCCAATTAACAGAATAACAAAATTTTTAAGTTTATTTAAAGCTATCATTTATATTCGTTTTAAGGTTAATTTTAAACTGGAGTCTATTGTTTTATTTTTGCAATAATTAAATCATTTCTACCTTTATTTTCAATAGTAAAGTAATCTAATTCTAAAAAGCGACTGTTGGCATATCCCGTCAGATAAATATAATCAGAACCAAAAGTGCATATGCCAGTTCCATAATCATCAACTGAACCCTTTGTACTTTTGGCAGATAATACTTCACCATTGCTATTGTATTTTGCAAAAAACAAATCGGTATAGGATGAGTTATACAGGGTGTCAGTACCAAACGCCAGATTATCACCTGAAAAACTCCCTGATATGTATATGTTGTCTGAACCGTCAATTGAAATTCCATGACTGACATTTCTATAAGTTGTTCCTCCGTCAGATCTTGCCCATATAACCGTACCTGAGCTACTAAATTTAGCAATAAACAGGTCATCCAAAGTAGCTTGACCAGTAAACGTTACTGATGCCGAATGACCGCTTGCATAAATATTTCCCGAATTATCACAACATATACCATTAGGTTGCCCATAACCATCAGGGTCATTAACCCATTGAAAATCTCCTGTGTCGTTAAATTTTGCTATGAACACATTATAAATAATAGTACCTACCATTCCGCCTATTTCTTCTTTGCCAATAATATATACATTCCCTGAATTATCAATGCAAATATCCTGACTATCTGTTCTGTCGATACCGTTGGCCCATAAAACTGTACCTGTATCATCATACTTAACAGTAAAAACAGTAAATGTGCTTAATGTAAACGATCCAAATGTTATGGATGTGCTATAAGTCGATCCTGTTATATAAGCATTTCCATTAGCATCTACTGTGACAGCTTTTCCTATATCAGTGCTGGTTCCACCAGCACTCTTTGCCCATAATACATTTCCTGAGTTATCATATTTAGCCAGAAAAAAATCTTCCTGACCAGAACTATTCAAAGTGATAGCACCAAAAGTAATTGAATTATTAAAACTACCTGTAATATAGATATTCCCCAAATCATCAGTGCAAATGTCATAACTGTTATCATTGGCTATTCCCCCGGCACTTTTTGCCCATACTACTTCACCTTCATCATTTAATTTTGCTATGAATACATCATATTCCCCCTCAGCATTTAACGTGTAATTACCTAAAGTTGTGTATTCTTTAAACCTACCTGTTATAAAAATGTTTCCCGTAGCATCAGTACAAATAGCATTGCTTAGTTCGTGATTGTAGCTACCGTAGTAATTAGCCCAAATATAATCACCAGATTCCGGTTGTAAAGTGTTAATCATTTTGACTTCGCCATAACCGGTTCCATTTTCATTTGTAGCATATGCCCTAATATAAACTTCTACATTAGGAACTAAATTTGTTATTTCACTAGTAAAAGTTAAGCTATCACCGGCTTCATCTGTAAATCCATCAATTCGTCCAAATACAGGATTTTCTATTCCACTCCAAATAAATCCTTTTGCCAAAATGGTACTACCCCCATCATCAATTATAATTCCTTTACCATTCAGTGATGCTTTTGCAATATTGCTAATCTCATCCGTAATAACCTTAGGCAAACCTTCAATACAAGAAAATATTCTTTCTTTGCCATAAATAATTTCTTCTCCATTATTGGCATAAGTATTAATATAATAGCTTGTTCCTCCTTTTAAACCTGAGATTATCCCAGTAAATTTTCCTGTTTGATTTGCATTTTGATACGTAAGTTTACTGTCGCTAATTGAAGCTGTGCCTTCGGTATTCCAACAAAAACCGTATTCGCTTATCCCTTCTCCTATATCGATAATAACTCCAAATGCCACCGCTGATGTGTCTGTAATATTTACAACTTCATCAGTTTGAATTTTTGCGATACGATAGATTTCTTCATTACGGCAGGAATTTAAAATTAGTAAACCCACGATAAACAAACTAAATGCAAAAGACAATTGAAATGTGTTATTGATTTGTTTTGACATGATAAATAAAATTTAAAACATAAACTATTGCCTAATTTTAGAAACAAAAACATCAGCTAATCCCAGATAGGGCAATTCAAAATAATCAAAATAAACTACCGGACCTTCAACACTTCCGGTAATATATACATAATTACCATTTGCTGCTATGCCTTTTCCTTCATCATGCAGTAAGCTTCCCGCACTTTGTGCCCAAATAATATTGCCTGAACTGGAATGTTTTGTAATCAATATATCACTTTCACCCCTTGAAACAATTGTTTCACTATCAAAAATGACTTCATTACTTGAAAAACTGCCACTTAGGTAAATATTATCCGATGCATCCGTACATATTGCTGATCCATAATCATTATTAGAGCCACCAAAACCTTTTGCCCAAACAGAATTACCAGAAGCATCATATTTAACAACAAATAAATCAATTTGTCCGGAATTGTTAAGAGCAGCTTCTGTTCCAAATATTAAGTCAGATCCTGTAAAATTTCCTGTAAAATAAATATCCCCGGCAGTATTGCTGCAAATGCTTATGCTATAGTCATCACTTGTTCCTCCGGCTATTTTCAGCCAAACAGGTGCTCCTTCACTATCATATTTAACAATGTAGATGTCTGATCCACCTGAACCTGAATAAGAAAGAGTTTCATTAATCATAAGTGTACTATTGAAATTACCTGTTGAATATACATTGCCACTTGGGTCTACACAAAGGTCAGCATAAAGGTACAAATCACTTCCAACAAAGGTTTGTCCAATATTTTTAGCCCAGGATATATCTCCTGACGGGCTAAATTTTGCAATATAAATATCAGCAATACCCATCCATTTAGTCCTGTAAGCTTTTTTAGTACTTAAATTAGCTGCATCACCGTAGCCTGTCATAAAAACATTACCAGAAGCATCGCATTCAATAGCTTCACTACTATTTGAATACTCCTTAGCCCATTGAACATTTCCTGAACTATCATATTTTACAAGGAACATGGATTTAGTGTTGCTTGGTAATGTATCAGTCCCAAAAGTGATATTCCCTGAAGATCCTGTTATATATACATTCCCTGAGGCATCACCACAAATATCTTTAATTTTATCAGATTTTTCCCCCTTAGCATTTTTTGCCCATATAACACTTCCATTAGTATCAAATTTCACCAAAAAAATGTCATCTTCACCGGTGTTGTTTAGGGTGTAATCCCCAAAAGTAATGCTTGCACTTTTAAAAGTACCGGTAAGGAATGTGTTCCCAGAGGCATCTATCCATATTTTTTCTCCGTAATCTACATTGTTTTTACCGTAATTACGAGCCCAGATATAATCTCCTGATTCCGGTGATAACATGGTAATTTCTTGTTGTTCACTGTATGCAATCCCATTTTCATTACTGGCATAAGCCCTGACATAAATAGTTGA
This sequence comes from Bacteroidales bacterium, assembly GCA_029933755.1. GTDB lineage: Bacteria > Bacteroidota > Bacteroidia > Bacteroidales > NBLH01 > NBLH01. Next base: position 5,304 of record JAOZNO010000034.1, read on the forward strand.
TTCTGGAGAAACACTGCTTATTTCACTGGTAAAGCTACTTAAATCACCTTCTTCCGTTGAGAAACCATCACTATAACCAATTACAGGATTGTTATTAATTCCCCAAACTAAACCTTTTGTAAGGATTGTTTCTCCGCCATCACTGGTGATATTTACTTCGCAGCTAGCTGATGCTTTACTAATATTACTAATATTTGTTATGCTCAACTTGGGTAAGCCTTTCCCTGAGCTGAAAAACTTTTGTTCGCCATAAATTGTTTCTGTACCATTACTTGCAAAAGCTTTTATATAATATACAGTTCCTGGAACTAACGCTTTTAAAGTGCTGGTAAATTCGCCTGTTTCAGATGTGGTTCCATTATCAACAAAATTGTCTAAAATTGTAGGTTCTTCATTTGTAGACCAGCAATGCCCATATTGTGTAATACCATCACCAGCATCAATTATTGTCCCAAATACCAATGCTGTGGTGTCTGATATATTCGCAATGGTATCCGTAGATATTTTAATGACTCTATAAACATCCTGCTTTTTGCATGAATGAATAAAAACTACAATGAAAATAACATACAAACTAATACCAGTTAATATAAGTTTTTTCATAATTTAGTAATTAAGATTTTATGAGAATATGGACTGATTTGTGTTTTGCTTCTGTTATTTAGTGCTAGCACGAAAATTATGTATTTACGCAACAAACAATCTATAACTTTAGTTTTATTCTAATTTGATTGAATTGTTAAAGTTACGAAATCACAGCCATTACGCAATAAATTAATAGGATAAATTAAATTTTTGCTTTTGAAAATATTGAAAAAAATGCTCTGTTTAATAAAAAAAAACCCTGAATAAAGTTATTCAGGGTATAATAAATAATTGATTACTTATTGTTTAATCCTTTTGATGTCCTGTCCTCAAGTGCAGGAGCAGGAGTCATTTTTGGCGGATTAGTTTTTAATAATTTTAACACCTCTTCCACAACCCTTTCTATTTGTGGGTCACGGCCTTTTACCATTATATTAGGATCATCCCAAACCTCAATATCAGGGCTAACCCCTTCACCTTCCCAAAACCAATGACCATCATTATCATAAAGTCGTGCTCCGGGAACAGTAATTCCGCCACCATCAATTAAGCGGTGTCCTGTAGCCGGACCAACTAAAATACCAAGGGTACGTTCCCCAACTATTGGCCCTGCTTTTAATTCCTGAAATGCCCAGGGTAAGCCATCACCACCAGAACCTGCCCAGCCGTTAATTAACATACCTACCGGACCGGTATTTGTTTTTACCGGGAATTGATGATCTTTGCCGTGTCTCCAGTGTAAATTGTAAACAACTGGTCTTTGAAGTAATTCCAAAAAGCGATCAGCTAAAGCACCACCACCATTAAAGCGTTCATCAATAATAAAACCTTTTTTATCCAATTGTCCATAGTACATACTTACCAATTCCAACTGTCCCTGTCTGGCTGTATTTGACATATAAACATATCCTAATTGCCCGTTTGATAGTTTATCAACCATTTTTCGGTTGTTTTCTATCCATTCAAGATACCTGAGATTGATTTCCTCACTAGGTTTTAAACATTTTACAACAATCTGTTTGGCATCTACTGTATTGCCAGTATTGCTTACCAAAAGCAATACTGTTTTTCCTGAAAGGCCTTCGAATGCAGCATAAGGATCTTTATTTGAATCTATGGATATTCCATTTACAGATAATATATAATCACCTATATTAACATCTATACCAGCCCTGTCAAAAGGTGAGCGCACTTCGGTATTCCAAACAGCTGGACGAACAATTCGTTTGATTTGATATTTATTATTTTTCAAATCCCAGTCAATGCCTAAAAACCCGGTAGATATTTTAGGCGCATGCTCAACATCGCCACCAAAAGTATAGGTGTGGCCTGCACTAATTTCAGCAGCAAGGTTCGATTGGATATTCGTAACATCCCAACGGGTACGGGCATCGTCAATTAGAGCTCCATATCTGTCTTTCAGAGTATTCCAGTCAACTTGTTGCATATTTGGATCGTAGAAAAAGTCACGATATCGACGCCAGCCATCTAAAAATATTTGCTTCCACTCTTCTTTTGGTACAAGGTTCATCACCAGTCCATCGGTTGGGATTGGTTTTTCAATTTTTTGTTTTGGGGCGGGTTTAATTATTCCATATTTTCCTTTTGAGCCTACTAAAAAGGATTTACCGTCTGCTGTTAGGGTAAGCTTGTTAATATCAGAAATAATTGTTTTTTCTTCGCGTTTTTTAAAATCATAAAAAATTAATGTGCCGGTTCTTTTGCCACTTGCACCTGAGTTTGGATATTTCAAATACACTAATTTATCTTTAAAAGGATATAAAGCTCCAATATTACCTGCTTTTGGCGGAAGAATTATCAGTCGTGCCTCTAAATTATCAAAATCAATTTTTACATTTACTTTTGTCTTTTCTTTGTCTGCTTTATCTGATTTTTTGTCTTTTTTCCCTTTCTTTTTATCCTTTTTTTCATCGTTCTTGTCACCATTTTTAGCTAATGCATCGTTTTTTGCATTTAAAAGAGAAGGGGTTTCTTTAGTCAGGCTTATGGATGCAATTTGTGTCGAGTTTGGGTAAACCCAGGTCTCATCTCCCATATCAGAATATATAGCCGACATATTACGGTTGGTCAGATAAAAAATATATTTACCTCCTGTGCTAAATACAGGATCCATATCCTCATAAAAACCACTTGTAACCTGGTGTAACTTTTTGGTAGTTACATCATAAATAAATATGGCGTTATTTGTATTATTCAAGCCCTGCGTAAAAGTAAGCCATTTTGAATCAGGCGACCATGAAATGGTAAAACCAAACCGACTACCGTGACCAACATTCCATTTTGTATTTCCTGCTATTGTTATCGATCCACTGGTAACATCTATAATAGATATGTTATTTGTTTCATCAATAAATGCTAGTTTTTTACTGTCGGGTGACCAAAATAGTTTATAACCAAATCCTTTTCCACGATTAGTCAATTTTTTTGCCCCTGTTTTTCCGTTGGCAGCTTTTAGGTATATCTCATATTCACCGGATTTATCACTCCACCAGGCAATTATTTTCCCATTAGGCGACCATGCAGGGTTTTGATCAAAAGCACCGCTTGACTGGGTCATATTCAAAACATAACCATCCTTAACAGGCACATTAAAAAGTTCTCCCCTTGCTTCAAAAATAATGCGCTTGCCCCCGGGTGAAGCAGTCATATTACTGATATTTTTGCCTACATTTTTCGACCGTGGCATTTCTACCGATAAATCACTGACAATATTTACCTTTACCTCATTATGTTTATGTGTGTTCACATCCATTATGTATAACTTGCCACCAAGCTCAAAAACAATATCCTGTTTACCAGCTGACATAAATGAAATATCAAAATCATTGAAGGTGGTAATTTGTGATGATTTTTTTGTTTTGGTATCGTAAACCCAAATATTCAGGCGCATATTTTCGGCCTGATCTGACAAAAAATACACTTTATCACCTACCCACGCAGGTTTTCCATCATTTGCATGATTATTTGTAATGTTTTCGGCCGTATTATTTACCAAATCATAAATTAAGATATCCGAAGTCAGCCCCCCTCGGTAACGTTTAAATGGATAATTTTCAGTTATTTTCGTAATATAAGCCAAATAATTTCCGTCAGGCGAATAACTGGCAAGTTCACCATAAGGGATTTTAAGTTTTTCTGGGAAACCACCATTTTTACTTACTAAATAGAGCTGTCTATAAGATTGGCGACCACTTTCCCTACCTGAAGCAAATAAAATATGCTGACCATCCGGATGCCAATCAACCATTCTGTCAAAATGCGATTGGTAGGTAATCCGAACAGGTATACCACCTGATGCAGGCATAACATACACATCTAAATTTCCATTATAACTTGCCGTATAGGCAATTGATTTGCCATCAGGTGAAAACCTTGGCCACGATTCCTCACCTGGAGAGTGTGTAACTTGAATAGCTGTGCCTCCTGTTTTAGGCATCACCCAAATGTCACCCCCATAAACAAATGTAATTTGCGTGTCTGATACATCCATATAACGCATTAATTTCGCACTAATTTGGCTGTATGAGTTATGAAAAATAAATAAAGCCCCGAATAATAATAAAATTTTTTTCATGTGTTTTTTTTAGTTGTTTTAATTATCATATGGAACATCCCGTTTGCTTAGTAGTTGTAATTGAGTTTATTACAATAATAATCATTATTTTTTGTGTTGACCATTTAGTATGGATGTTTCATAAATATTTGTTTTTATAGTGTACTAAGGTAGCACATTTCGGGAAATTTATTGAAACATATTAGATTTTATCATAAAATTATTCACGAATTGTTGTACCAACATTAAATAATAAATCTATTATTTAGAATTAATCTAAACAATAGACGGTGTTATTGAATGTTCTCTGCGTAAAATGTAGATAATTAGCACATTAAATTTATTATTAATTGATTGTGAAAGTGATTTGCGACATGCAAATATATGCATATTGACATTCTCTTATTAATTTAATAACTTGTGTGTCCTTTAAAAAAGAATGTTTTTCAATGAATTATTAACCAATAAAATTAATAAGTTATGGCATACATGGGAAAAATTCTTAGGGTAAACCTAAGTGACAAATCAATAAAAAAAGAAGAATTTCCAAAGGAACTGGCAAAAAAGTATTTGGGAGGAAGAGGTCTGGCTTCAAAAATATTATTTGATGAAGTTGACCCAAAAGTTGACCCACTTGCACCTGAAAATAAGTTAATATTTGCAACGGGGCCACTTACTTTAACCAATGCTCCAACTGGTGGAAGATATATGGTTATTACCAAAGGCCCATTAACAGGTGGAATTGCATCAAGTAATTCAGGTGGTTTTTTTGGTGCTAAATTTAAGGCTACCGGATATGATATGATTATTTTTGAAGGAAAATCTGAAAAACCTACTTATTTATTTATTGATGACAAAACTGTTGAACTACGTGATGCATCACATGTTTGGGGAAAAGGAACAGAGGATACTACGGATATTTTAACCGCTGATTCAGGTCATAAAAGGGCAAATGTTGCCTGTATTGGGCCTGCCGGAGAGAATTTATCCAATTTTGCAGCAATTATTAACGAAAAGACTCGTGCAGCTGGTCGTACAGGTGTTGGTGCGGTAATGGGCAGTAAAAACTTAAAAGCAGTTGTGGTTGCCAGTGGTAAATTCAAAACACCACTAGACAATCCTGAAGCGTTTAAAGCTGCTGTAAAAGCTAATAATGTGGCTTTAAAAGAGAACGGTGTAACCGGAGAGGGTTTGCCGGCACTCGGAACAAAAGTTTTAGATAATATCATTAATTCAATTGGAGCTTATCCAACCCGGAACTTTCAGGAATCACAATTTGAAGATGTTGATGAGGTTTCAGGTGAGGCTTTGGTTGAAAAGGGTTATTTAACTAAAAATGTAGCCTGTTATGCTTGTCCGATTGCTTGCGGAAGAAAAACAGCTTTACCTGATGGTGCAGAAGGTGAAGGTCCTGAATATGAGGTAGGATGGTCTTATGGTGCAAGTTGCGGAGTCAACGACTTGATTTCTATTACACGAGCTGGATTTATGTGTAATAATTTAGGTTTTGATGCGATTTCTGCCGGAGCAACAATTGCCACAGCTATGGAACTTTATGAAAAAGGCATTATTAAAAAGGAAGAACTTGGTGTAGGCCCTGAATTAAAATTTGGTAGCTCTGAGGCAATTATATATTACACAAAATTAATGGCCAACAGAGAGGGAATTGGTGATAAAATGGCTGATGGTGCTTATCGTCTAGCTGAAAGTTATGGACATGCAGAATATGCAATGACGGTTAAAAAACAAGAAATTCCTGCTTATGATCCACGTGTGGTTCAGGGACAAGGTTTGGCATATGCTACAAATAACCGTGGTGGTGATCATACTCGTGCATATATGATTTCACCAGAAGTTTTGGGTATACCTGAAAAATTAGATTCGCAACAAAATGAAGGTAAAGCAGGCTGGGTAAAAGCATTTCAGGAATTAACAGCTATTATTGATGCAGCAGGACTTTGTATTTTTACCTCATTTGCATTGGGTGGACCGGATTATTTAGCGATGATTACAAATGCAACAGGTTTTGATTGGGATGAAGCTGAAATGATGAAAACAGGTGAACGTATCTGGAATCTTGAAAGAGAGTTCAATCTTCGTGCAGGTATTGATCCAAGTCAGGATACCTTACCGGACAGATTATTAAACGAAAAAATTAAGTCTGGACCAGGGAAAGGTAATGTTAACAGATTAGATACCATGCTTCCTGAATATTACCAGTTAAGAGGATGGGATGAAAAAGGCATTCCAACAGATGAGAAACTCAAGGAACTTGATATTATTTAAATCTTGAGTATAGGATAAAACCCCTGTCAGGGTTCTGTAAAACAACGACAAAACTATAATTGTTGTAATACTGTTTTATAAATCAACCCTGACAGGGTTATTCGTCAGAAATTCGTTATTTTTATTGTTTAATAAAATTTGACACATTGAAACTATCCATAAAACTTTTTGCAACCATAAGGCTGGATACCGGTCTTAAATTGGTTGATGTAAATATTGACAAACCGATAAACATTGTCGAAATGTTGCAAACCGTTTCTGATATTATTGATTACGATTTAATTGATAAATTAACGGATAACAATACCATTATACCCGGTGTAATTATTTTACTGGATGGTGAAAATATTCATCATTTGGATAAACTGGATACACTCATTACAAAAAATACCACTATTTCTATTTTTCCTGCTGTTGCAGGGGGGTGACTATTGAGGTCTGACATATTCTATTATCCAATATTTACCCTTATCTATTTCGTAGTGGGGGTACAGTAACATTAGTGAAATTTGGACTTCTGATGAGTTGGCAACTACTTTCATTATTAACCGTGCATTAACACAATCTCAATCGTTTCAGATTCCCAATATCTTCTCGGAATTTACCCAAATCGCAGCTAATAACTCAATATTATATTCCTTTACCTTACAAATTAAACCTAACTGTATTCGTTTCAAATTCACCCGAATCTGTTTTTAGATATGATTTTTCAATAAAAGAAATTTGGTTGTTATTATCAACTGTAATGATAGATGAAGCCCTTGTGCCATAGCTCTTCGTTTTAATAAAGATAGGGGCAAGTGCTCTTTCCCACTCAATGCCAACACCTGTATCTGGTAATTCACTATCAGGTGGTTGATTTGTATCACCTAAAAGTTTAAATATTTCATCAATAGGGATTTCCTTATCCTGACCAATAATTTGTTCAAACTTTCTTTTCCCATTTTTTACTTTTGGCCAGGGAGTATT